>NZ_VMMK01000099.1:0-516 GCF_013277255.1 Streptococcus sp. 2154 | reverse complement strand
GAAACATTATGAGAAGTTCGCTGATGGAAGTGCTCAAGAAATTGATGTTCCTTATGATATTCCTGATACTTGGGAGTGGGTGAGGATAAAATCAATTTATTGGAATTTTGGGCAAAATAAGCCAGAGAAATCCTTTAGGTATATAGATACGTCTAGTATTGATAGAAAAAAGAACATAATAAACTACAAAAATCTACAATATCTTTCACCTGAACAAGCGCCTTCCCGTGCCAGAAAATTAGTTTCGCAGAATAGTGTCTTATTTTCAACAGTTAGACCATATCTAAAAAATATTGCTGTAGTTAGAGAACTTAAAGAGTATTTGATAGCTAGTACAGCATTTATTGTTTTGGATACTTTACTTAACGAAACATATTTGAAATATTATTTATTATCAGATAATTTTATCAATCGTGTTAATAATAAATCTACTGGAACAAGTTATCCTGCAATCAATGATTATAATTTTAATCTATTATTAATTGCTCTCCCCCCACTATCCGAACAAAAATGCAT
>NZ_VMMK01000098.1:0-3148 GCF_013277255.1 Streptococcus sp. 2154 | reverse complement strand
AATTATATACAACAAACAAAAAAGTTGAAAAATAGTCGGAAAATCCAGATGTACCAAGGGATTAAGTAAGGTCGGCGGAGAATTAAGTGATAAAGTCGGGAAATTTAAATTACAACAGCACAATACGACTTCTAATACATTTTTAGAAATGCATTGAAATCAGCTAATTAATTTATTCACATTTTATAGTATGTTGAAATAGAATATGAACAAATTGATTGAGAAATTCATCCTCATTTTTAACAATATTTCAGAAACCGATGTATCCTATTCTTGACTCAATGTACTATATCTCAATCCACTATAACGCTTCTTAAAATCATCCACCGCTATCTATGACTTCTACCTTTCAAAGCTAGTTAAGTTTAAAAAAAGAAGCTGGAAAAATAACTTTCCCAACTCCTTGTATTGAATATTTTTTTAGTTTCACTTATTTTTTCAAGCGTTCAACATCACGGGCAATGACTAATTCTTCATCTGTTGGAATAACCAAGACACGGATCTTCGCTGCATCTGTTGAGATGTCTCCTGTCACACCAAAGATATTCTTTTCATCATCAACATCACAACCAAACCACGAAATTCCTGAGATTACATCATGACGGAAATTTTCTGCATTTTCACCAACACCTGCTGTGAAAACAATGGCATCTGCTCCGTTTAGTACTGCAAGGTACTGACCGATATGTTTTTGAATACGGTCAACATACATTTCATAAGCCAAGCTAGCGTCGTGATTCCCTTCTGCTACAGCAGCTTCTATGTCACGCATATCGCTAGAATTAGCAGAAACTCCCAAAAGACCCGATTCACGATTAAGAACACTACTGATATCTTCTGGTGTATTAAAATCCTCTGTATATTGCATTAAATAAGGAATGATAGCTGGATCAATGTCCCCTGTACGCGTTCCCATCATAATACCACCCAGAGGAGTGAAGCCCATAGAAGTATCAACAGATTTGCCGGCTTTCACAGCTGTAATTGAGCCTCCGTTACCAATATGACAGGTAATCAACTTCAAGTCTTCTAATGGACGTCCCAAGAGTTTTGCAGCTTCTCCTGCTACAAACTGGTGACTTGTACCATGAGCACCGTATTTACGAACCTTGTTTTCTGTGTAATATTTTGTTGGTAGAGGGTAGCGATAAGCTTTCTCTGGCATAGTTGCGTGGAAGGAAGTATCAAAAACAACTACACTGGTAATGTCTGGCAACAATTCCTTGAAGGCACGAACACCTGCTGCATTGGCTGGATTGTGGAGAGGAGCCAACAAGCTCAACTCTTCAACTTTTTCTAAAACATCCCCCTCAACAACTGTTGATTCTTTGAAATATTCTCCACCCGCAACAACACGGTGTCCAACACCTGTAATCTCATCATAAGCCTTGATAATATCGAAACGAATCAAGTCATCCAATAAGATTTTAACAGCTTGTGTGTGATTTTCGATATCTAAAATTTGTTGTTCAGAACGGCCATCAAATTTTACAGTTGAAATTGAATCTTTCAAACCGATACGTTCAATCAAGCCTTTCGCCAATACTTTTTCTTCTGGCATTAAGTATAATTGCCATTTTAAACTTGAACTTCCTGCATTTATTGCGATTGTTTTTGTCATTATCAATTACCTCTTTTAAGCGTTTTCAACTATTATAACAAAATCTATTTTATATTTCAGTACCTTTGCTCCAATTTTGAAAATTTTCTTTGAATTTCATTAAAATGCTTGCATCTTGCAAGCTAGCAAGTGGATACACAAAAGGCTCTACTGCTATTTCATTTTTCTTCTGTAAGATAAAAATAGTCTTAGATTGGTTGACATTGGCAAAGAGATTTTCAGGCAGACTAATCATAGCAACCAGACTCGCCTCTTCTTTCAGCCACCCTTTTAACAAATCACTTTGAGGGCTGGTCAACAAATCACTCGGAGCTAGAAAAATAGCGTATCCGTCTAACTTGAGATACTTAAGCCCTTGTTCCATGAGCAAGTGATGGGCGTAAGTATATTCTTGGCTAGAAGCAACTTGATGACGCGACGCAACGGCATCATCAGGATAATAGCCGACCGGCAAGTCGCTGATGACCACATCGCTTTCTTTGAGCATTTGTGGACGAACGGCATCTCCTTGGACAAAGCCAGCCTGCAATCCGATCACGTCTGCCATGCTAGCTGCCAAATCAATCAGCAAATCATCCACTTCCATTCCCAAGTAATCCACCTTTTTATCAAGCGAGGTCAAGAAAGTAGCGCCCAGAATTCCCATGCCAGAACCCATTTCGAGGATAGTGATTTCTTCCTCTGTAAACAACTCTTCCACAATAAATACCAAAAGCAAGGCAATAGCATCTGGCGTAAACTGGTGATTAGCCTGCAGGGGCTCTGTCTGCCCAGCCTTCATCAAGAGAAACTGGTAGGTCTTGAGCCATTCTTCTTTGAGAAGCGCTAAGCGTTTAAGAACCTGATTGTTGTCTTTGACCTGATTTAGCTCAGTTTCACCGTCCAGATAGATGCTATTTTGCTCCACCAAGGCGTCATAAAAGTTGGTCGTCAAATCATTTTGGATGACTTGGACATTCTCTAGTAAATAGGTATAAGCTTGTTCAATTTTTTCAAAATCCATATTCCTATCTTACCAAATTTCCCTTCTTTTTTCCATCCTTATAGAAAATCCTATATGAAAGAGTATAAATGACAAGTTGGGCATCTAAATCTGACAGCAAAAGTTTCGTTGAATTTATTTCTATTGACTCTTGGCAGGGATGTTTATTCCGACAAATGGTCATAGAAATATAGCCGCCCAACTTCCCTAGAGAAAAAACGAAGCATGAATTGACTTACTATTTTTACAGAGTTTTCCAAGTGTTATACTAAGTTTCCATTTATATCTTTTCCCATTTTCCCAACAAAATTTTAAAGAGTTTTTATTTATTAGACTTCCTGCGAAACAAAACATGGTATAGTAGTTCTATGAATTATGAAGCAAGTAAACAACTAACTGATGCACGATTCAAGCGTCTTGTTGGTGTTCAGCGCACCACTTTTGAAGAGATGTTAGCTGTATTGAAAACAGCTTATCAAGGTAAACACGCAAAAGGGGGACGAAAACCTAAACTAAGCCTAGAAGACCTTCTTATGGCGACTTCA
>NZ_VMMK01000097.1:0-3951 GCF_013277255.1 Streptococcus sp. 2154 | reverse complement strand
GCTACAGTTGCCTTATCTGGTGCGTCATAGTTAGTGACTGTTGGAGAGGCTTGGGTCGCCCATGTACCTGTTGACCAGTCTCCTTCTGTTACTTTACCTGTCACTTTGTTACGCTTGTTGGTTTTTGTTAGTTCAACTGTTTGCGTAACTGGGCTAGCTACTTCTGTTGTTTCATCAGTCGCATCTACATACTTGATGGTACGGGTAACAGTTTTGGTTTCTTGAACATCTTCTATAGCTTGCGGATATTTCACAACGATTGTCTCATCTGTGCTTGCGGATGTGACGGTCGCAGAAGAAACCGTAGCTGTTTCGGCTGGACCATAGTTTTCTACTGATGGTGAAACTTTTTCGTCCCAGTTGCCTGTTGACCAAGTTCCTTCTGTCACGACTTTCGTCACTTTATTACGCTTGTTAGTTCTTGTTAATTCAACTGTTTGCGTAACTGGGCTAGCTACTTCGGTTGTTTCGTTGGCTTTATCGACATACTTGATGGTACGGGTAACAGTTTTAGTTTCTTTAACATCTTCTGTAGCTTGCGGATATTTCACAACGACTGTCTCATCTTTGCTTACTGATGTGACGGTCGCAGAAGAAACCGTAGCTGTTTCGGCTGGACCATAGTTTTCTACTGATGGTGAAACTTTTTCGTCCCAGTTTCCTGTTGTCCATTCACCGTAGGTTACAACTCCTGTTACCTTGTTCTCAGTTTTTGTACGGCTTAAGGTTACAGGTTGAACAACATCTTCTTTGACAGTTTGGTTCGTAACTTTATCAACGTAATGAATGGTACGCGTTATAGTCTTCGTCTCAGTAGTGGTGGCTGTTTTAGGAACCACTGTTTCCTCAACATTCTCACGGTAGTAGTAGTTAACGGTTGCACCGTCTTCTGGTACAGTTCCTGTGGCATTTTCAGGAGTTGCTACCAAGGTGTATGTTGTTTTCCTTGTGATAACTCGGTCTTCTTTGTCCTCAGTTGTTGTTTTTCCTTCAATAACTTTTGCTTCTGTAGTATACTCAGAACCTATCGCTAAATCAGCTTGTACAACAGACTCTGCCAACTTCTCTTGGGTACCTTCTTTATAGTAATTGGCTGTTACTGTAGCAGTAGTAGGCGCTTCACGTTCCTCATATACATAAGTTACCGTTCTTACCCCGCTTACGATATTTCCTTCAGTAGGGGCAGAATTTTCCCCCAAATCTCTTTTGACTCTATAATGTTTCCCATTAGTCGTTGAGATAGTGCTGAGTTTTTTATCTGTGACATTATAGCTAGTACCAATCAGTTGTTTTTTATTGGTAATGTAGGTTCCGTCACTTTCTTTTTCTCCAATTCCAGTATCATTTTTCAATGATAGCAAATGCCCTTGTTCATCAACATAGCGAACTTTCACATTTCCTGAGATTAGTTCTGCCAATTCTGAGGTTTTCTTCTTTTTCTTGATTTCTTCGGTTATTTTCTTTTTCTCTTCTTCGGGAATATTTAGTTTTGGAATGATTTTTTCAACAACGGTTCGTGATGGTTCCACAGTATCTTGGATGACTGAAAAGTCAGCGAGAATTGGAAGATTATACTGAACACGGTGACTTTGAGGATTTACCCCTACTCTGTCATTATTCTCTGAAAATACTTGTACGGTATAAGAAACAACATCTTTTGCTAATAAAACATCCCCAGTAGAGAAGTAGCCACCTTTTCCTAGATTGCTATCTCCAGGACCCACTGCGTCCTTAATCTTATCAGATAGTTGTTTATCAGTCAGTACATTCGTTCGCACAATTCCTTTGTCTACCCCTACAAAGTGTGAGAAATGTTTGAAGTCTTCAGAATCAGATCTAGCCCAACCTTTATTAAGGTTATTTGCTTTTGTATTTGTATTGTCTCTCTCAAAGGTTTGGGAATCAACACCATATGTATCTGCACTTGCAGTTGCTTCTATATCTGACCCTTGAATACCTGCTTCCTTACTACCATTTCTAGCGGCGAGATAGGTGTATTTTTCTGTTTCTACTTCTAGCTGATCATCCTTAACATGATAGGTAATTTTCTTAGCACCTGGTATAAGAGTCCTCAGTAGTTTATATACTCTGTCATCAGCTTTAGCTGGAGGAGTGCTTGAGTTTAGCCAAGTTGGGGTATTAGGAGTATCTTTATCAGCAACTTTCAATAAATTATTTAATTCGTTTGATAGCTTTGAAGTTGACTGAGATGTGCTTGTGAATGTTTTTCCCCACTCTGAATCTCTTTCTTTTGATTTTTCTATACTTAAGAAGTCTTCCGTAACATTTAATACAATATCGCCTTGTTTTTTAACTTCTTCCCTAGCTTCTGCTTCCAATTGATTGTACAGTTTGGTATCTTCTTCTGTATAATATCTTCTGGGTTTACGGTGTAATGGAGTAAATTTTATTTTCTCATTACGAATTTTATTAACACGAGATTTAAACTCATCTTTAAAAAATTTGGAAATTTGGAAATTCGCCAGTTCTACATTTAAACCTTTTTTGTACAAGTTTTCATTTTGAACGATTTCGGCTACACGGTGAATGGTTTCATCGTATACCGTCTTCTCTTGGCCAGCAGTATCCTTAGTTTTAATGACTACTCGATAGGTTCCTTTAGAACCATTAATATCTGAGATATATCCTGTCACAAATTCCACACGAACACGGCTTCCGAAGCCAGGAGAAAAGGCAGTAAACTGCTTCTCTATCCCATTATATCCAACTACACCTGGAGAATATTTATTATACTTATCTTTTTCTAAAAATGGGAGATTCTTAAATTCGGTGGAGTTCTTATTAGCACGTTCATTTTGAGCACGTGGATCATACTTCGAATTATCTGAAACCGTCTCGTCACGATTAGCTCGTGTACGTCCTTTAACAAGCATAAGCATGTATTTAAAACGACGGTCTAATGCTTGTTCGTGCACAAAAATGTTATCTAAGGCATCTGCCCCAAGCATACCACCTTGTTCAATCGTACCATCTTCTTTCTTATACCAACCTGTAAAGTAACCATCTGCATTTTTCTTACCAATAACGAATTTACCTGGTCTGCCATCTTTACCTGCAATCGCTGTCCATCCACCGAAAGAATCAAGTTCTCTTATTTCACCATCTTGTAATTTATCTCCTGTACCATCTTCACTGACTTTGCCGTTTTTAAATCTAAGAGCATCCCCAAGGGTGTTCATACTACGCAAGTAAGAACGTTCATTATTTTGGAAGTCGTCTGGCATATTTTTTACAATATCCCATAATTGTTCGAGAGTCAGATTTTCCTTAGGAGTATCAAATTTCAGATGGGCATTCTTATCATCCCCACCTGTCTCTCCATCTTTAGGCACAATGACCCCGGGCTGGTGTTCTTTTACTGTGTCACCCTTACGATTGGCATCCAGTAAATCTGAATCAGTATCTGCTGTGTCTGAACCTCCCTCATTTCCAGAAGTCGGCTCTGATTCAGTTCCTGTAGCTCCATTCGATGAATCACTTGCCTCCTCATCAGCTAATTCTCTTTTACTACGAGTACGAGGTTTCGTACTTTCTGGAGTTACTAGCGGATTGTCAGCTACGGGAGCATTATAGGTGTTTGCTGCTGCATCAGTATGACTGAGGTCAGTCTTGTTTTCTGGCTCTCCAATTCCAGACTGTCCTGGATCTGTCGGGTTTGCTGTCCTCTCAGCTTCCCTCGCTGACTCCACGCCCTCAGCATGAGCAATCCCAGCTCCCATCAAAAGATAGAGCGCCCCAATGACAACACTAGCTGCACCGACACTCACTTTTCGAATACTGTATTTTAATTGTTTTTCTGGACTATTCATGACTACCTCCATATATATATATATCGAAAGATATATATTATAACAGATCTTATACAATAATCCTCATTTTAAATTATACAACGAATAAGGTTTAATTTCAATTCCCGACTTTATCACTTAA
>NZ_VMMK01000096.1:0-985 GCF_013277255.1 Streptococcus sp. 2154 | reverse complement strand
GAGATTGTGGAATCTCTACAGGAACAATAGGTTGTGGCATTAAAATATCCTCCAATAGTTTTACTTTACTAATAGTATACAGGAGGTCTTCCATGAATGATAGATACCTTGTTATGACGCGCTTACAAATGTCCTAAATCAATTGTCTATTTTATCTCTATTAGCCCAGTGATGGCGTCACTCTGTTATAGTAGATTGAAGCTAGAATAGTACACCTTTACTTCTAAAACATTGTTAGAAATTGATTTGACTGTCCTGATCAATTTGTCCTATTCTTTATTTCATTTGTAACCGCCCAATAACGAAGTATATTGAAAAATCTCCAGATTAGTGAACTTACGGATAGTTCCTAATCTGGAGACTTTTAATATGTTATTAGGCGTTTGCTTTCAACTTAGCAATAACCTCTTTAAGATTATCAATCAACTCTGCTTCAGTATGCTCAGAGCCTTTTTCATCTGCTAAGAAAGAAACTGCATTTTGAAGTTCTTCTTGAGACTTTTTAAGGACATCCTTATCCACTGTTTCAAGGTTTAAGTTCTTAAGAAGTTTACTTAATTCCTTGGTTAATTTCTCGAGTTCTGATTCTTTATTACGACGAGCTAGGAGGAAAAAGAGGAGACCTAATAGAACCAGTATACTTGCCACAATAGCTCCTACTGAGATTTGAGTTTGGGCTACAGGCTTATCTGCTTCTGGTGCTGCCTCAGAAACTTTTTGTTCTCCAGCCTTCGTTGCTGACTGGCTTTCCTTAATGGACTCTAGGGAAGCAATGGCATCTTTGACTGTTTGCAAGATATGGCGCAACCCTTGCTCTGTCAAACTGTCATCTGCAAGAGCTTTCTTAGCCTCTGCCAAAACCAGACGTGCTGAATCTGTGGTAGGATTCGATACACCTGTCAATGATCTCAAAAGATTTTCTAAGGTTTGAGTCTGCTTACTTAGTTCTGACTTGTCTAAAGTTTCCTTATCAAGGGCAGCTTGT
>NZ_VMMK01000095.1:0-1921 GCF_013277255.1 Streptococcus sp. 2154 | reverse complement strand
AATCCCGACTTTATCACTTAAAAAATACAAAAGGGCAGCTAACCCCTTGCGCGACAAGGGATTTCGCTGTTCTTTAATCTCGTTTAGGTGTTGTATATGGAGCTTTGGCGTAATTTTTGAGTTCTTCAAACTTCACGAACCCTTTGTTCCATTCCATGCCTAATAGTCTATTTAGTAGCTGCATATCTGGACTTTCTTGTAGTCTATAGTAATTATCTTGTAACCTAGTTGCTTTGGCACTGTTGAGAGCATTAGCGATTCTCCTTGGACTCATCTTCCAATTAATTTGATGTTGGAGGAGTCGAAGATGAATTAAAGCGATAAAACAAGTCAAAAAATGTGCCTGTATATGATTTTCTGTCCATACATAAACAGGTCTACTTTCAAGCTCTGTCTTCGTGATGCGGAAGCAATCCTCAATTTTAGCTAACTCTTTATAAGCCTCCAACATCTCTTCATCTGTCATTCCAACTTCACTTGTTACAAGAACATTCACACCATCAAACTGAGCATCAAAATCAACCTGCTCATGGTCAATGGTAACAAGTGGGGAAAAAGGCTTTAGTTCCCCTGTTTTTTCATCCAGATAGTGGAGGTCTAGATATTTCTTGCCTCCTTTTTTACTGGTCTGTCGAAAGAGTTCCGCATTGGTTAGTTGGCTGGCATATTCTAAAGCACCTTCCCGACGAATCCGTTCTCGATCAGCGTATTTCTTAGACCAAGTAATCAGAACTTTCTCTTTGACAAGTGGAGAATCCTTCTTCGTTCCCAGCTTGCGTTCACGTAGATAGGACTTCTTTGCGAAGGTCAACTCCTTATTAAATTGCCAATCGTTTGGATTTAGAATTTGTGTTTGTAGCTCCTTTGAGGCGCCACGCCGTCCACGATGCTTCTGGGAGAAGAGCCATCCATCTTTTTGATGAATCATCTCAGAAATATTGTAAGAGCTATTCATAGCCTTATCGGCCACCACCACAATACGCTCAATTCCAAACTGTTTTTTAACTTCCTCAACAGCTGGAAGATAGGTAATAGGATCTGTTTGATTTCCTCTAAATAACTTATAACTGATGGGAATTCCATTCGTATCCATAAATAATCCTAATTGGACAATGGGTTTGGGACGATGTTCCTTACTAGGACCTCGCCTTCTTAGTCCTTCTTTTAGAATTTCACCATCAACTGAAACAACCGTCTCATCGGGGATATCTGTTTCAAAGTAGTAGTTCGTTACATCGTAGAAAACTAAACGTGCTTCACGCTTGGTCATGCGACTCACTTCTTTATGAAGATGAAGCAGAAGTTTTTCTTTCAAGGTATCCAACTTATCTAACGAACGATAAATAGCGTTGAGGCTTATTTCCCAATGACCAAATAAGTTTACTTGAGAAGCATAAGTAGATAACTTACTATCTGGATTGAGGACTCTCTGAAAAACTAATAGTTTTAAAACTTGAGCCAAATCGTACTCTGATTTCGATTTCACTGTCTTTAGAAACTCGGTTAGTTTTAACTCTTCAAACAGGTTATCCAAGACCATCCAACCATAGGACTGATCCACCTCATTCATAGGAGCCAGTAGGTCATAGCTTACTTGAAAGAATTGAGGTTCTGTTAGTAGACCTTCCTTTGCCTCACGTTTCAAACGTTCTAAGATATCAGGTTCCTCTACCTCTAGTTCATCTAAGAGACCATATTTTTTCAAAATACGCTGTCTGACTTTTCCATCTTTTCGATATCCCTCCACAAGATAGACATGAGTACGCCCTTCTTTGTTGGTTGTTGTTTTAATAAATGCCATACTCTATTATAGCATACATAATTATATACAACAAACAAAAAAGTTGAAAAATAGTCGGAAAATCCAGATGTACCAAGGGATTAAGTAAGGTCGGCGGAGAATTAAGTGATAAAGTCGGGA
>NZ_VMMK01000094.1:0-1280 GCF_013277255.1 Streptococcus sp. 2154 | reverse complement strand
GCTTGCGTCCTGTTCGAACACATTTTCCTACCACGTGAAGAAAAAGATGGCGGAAGCGTTTGATTGTTAAAGTTTGGAAGTCACCTCCAGCTAGATGTTTGAGAAAAAGATAGAGATTGTAGGCGATACAACTCATCATCATACGAACTTCGTTTTTGATTAAGGCTGAACTATCCGTTTTATCACCAAAAAATCCCTCCTTCATCTCCTTGATGAAATTCTCGGCTTGACCACGTCCACGATAAAGCTGAAACTGGTCTTGGCTTGTTCCACTCGTCATATTTGTAACGAGAGAAATAACATCGTAGAACAAGTTTCCTTCTTTTCGTTCAGAGAACTGGCAGACACGACGCTTGTGCGACCAAGATCCTGCTTGATAGAGAGTTTCTGAGTAGGCGGAGTGGGGCAAGATGGTTAAGTCCTCATCCTGTGGGCAAGGGAGGGAAAGGTCTCCAAGACGGCTCAGAACAGTATTTTTCTTGAGTTTTATGAGGTAGTATTGCCCTGTTTTTTCAATTAAATCGTATAATTTTGGGGTCGCAAAGCTACTATCCATTCGAAAGAGAAGTTGATTAAACCGTTCGAAAACAGGTGTGATAAAGCTGTCTGCCTCTTCAGAACAATAACGATTACCAGGACGAAGCTGGGCATTGAAACAATAACCTGTCTTCCCCTCGAAAGCATAAAGAGGATGATAGCCATGAGCACGATAGTGGGCGTTATAAGCAACACCTTCTTGCTTGCCATAAGTTGTGAAATGGGTAGAATCGATATCTACAATGAGTTGGTTTAGCTGGTGAAACTGTAAAAAGAATTCGACCAATTCAAGGTTGAGGCATCGCAAACTATGGACTGTTTCCTCGTCAGTTCTGGAAAGAAAACGGGATAAGGTTGGCTGTGAAGCAAGCTGCCCTCCTTCCAACAATTTTGGAAAGTAGGCATCAGCTGACAATTCTTTACAAGCATAGTCCGTTCCATAGCCTGTTAACAGTTGAAAGAGGAACTGGACAAGGATATCTGAATCCGAATAACGACAGTAGCGGCGTTGGTCATTCGTTACTAAATACTTAGAAATCCGCTCTTTTAGTTTCAACTGGGAAAAAAGTTCCTGAAAAAAGATAAGACCACCATACTGGGTGAAATGACCTCCATCGAAAGATAGTTGGTAAAAAGACTTGTTTTGGAAGTGATGATTTGGTAAACTGTTCATGTGAGTTTCCTTTCTTTTTGTGTTTTTTTCTACACTTATACCATAAAGGGTAACCTCTTTTTTGTCTTGT
>NZ_VMMK01000093.1:0-998 GCF_013277255.1 Streptococcus sp. 2154 | reverse complement strand
GCTTACAAGAGTAAAAAATTATTGCTTATTGATTCGAACTGATCGAAGGTCTAGGCATCCAATTATCCCATGGATTCCAAATAAAAGTCCTGAGGCGGTCAATCAGGCTTTAAAACACATCTTAAAACAAGACAAGATTCTGTCCATCACGGCAGATAATGGTACAGAATTTAACCGCTTGTCTGATGTATTTTCTGAGGAACATATCTATTATGCGCCCCTATGCCTCTTGGGAAAGGGGAACTAATGAGAATCACAACAGGCTCATTCGGAGATGGTTACCTAAGGGAACTAAGAAAACGACTCCCAAAGAAGTCGCATTCATCGAAAATTGGATTAATAACTATCCTAAAAAATGCTTGAACTACAAATCACCCAGAGAAGACTTCTTCATGGCTAACTTGAACTTGAAATTTGGCGAGAAGTTAGCAAATTGTAAAAAGTTTAAAAAAATTAGAAAAAGGTGTTGACAAGTCTGAAAAAGACTGTATAATAGTAAGAGTTGAAAATAACCACTCTGGTCCGTTGGTCAAGGGGTTAAGACACCGCCTTTTCACGGCGGTAACACGGGTTCGAATCCCGTACGGACTATGGTATGTTGCGGCTGTAACACTTGATGAAAAAAGTTTTAAAAAAACTTAAAAAAGTTTCAAAAAAGTGTTGACAAGCGAAAGTGATTGCGATATACTAATATAGTTGTCGCTTGAGAGAAGCGAGTGACAAAGACCTTTGAAAACTGAACAAGACGAACCAATGTGCAGGGCACTACAACCAAGGTTGTAGTACTGAACAATGAAAAAACAATAAATCTGTCAGCGACAGAAATGAGTGAGAACTCAAACTTTTAATGAGAGTTTGATCCTGGCTCAGGACGAACGCTGGCGGCGTGCCTAATACATGCAAGTAGAACGCTGAAGGAGGAGCTTGCTTCTCTGGATGAGTTGCGAACGGGTGAGTAACGCGTAGGTAACCTGCCTAGTAGCGGGGGATAACTATTG
>NZ_VMMK01000092.1:0-2782 GCF_013277255.1 Streptococcus sp. 2154 | reverse complement strand
AACTTTTGGGGTGCAGTTCAGAATTGTACCTTGATACTATGCGTTTTTCTTATTTTTAGGACTTTTGACTCAGTCTCTTTTTGTTTTATTTGACATGTTTGGCAAGTTCTTCTTGCGCTTTTTTATTGGATTCTGCTTTTTCTTTCATCCATTTTTCTTGAGCTTTTTGGTATTCATCTGCAGTAACTGCCTTGTCTTGAAGTTCCAAGTATTTATACAAGACTGGGTCGCTTGTACCTTTATTTCCTGACAATGCAAATGGTATTGTAAATGGTACCATCTTAGACAAGATTGGACGCCCTGTACGAGATGTAGTTGGAATAATCAAGGCACTATCTGTCAACCAAGCTTGGGCTGCTGCGTATTTATCATATCGTTTAGCAACATCTGTAGTCTCATCACCAGCTTCAGTAACCAATTTTTCGTAGTCATATAGACCTACTTTTTTAGCAGCTACATTATCTTCCCCTGAGTCAAACCCTAAATATGTTTTAGTACTTTCTCCTACAGATGGTTTGATGATATCAAGGTAGGTTGATGGATCGGCAAAGTCTGGACCCCAACCGACATTATCTGATAAATCCCAGTCTTCGCCAGCAGCATTTTCAGCAAAATATGTAATATTGTTTACTTCGTCTTTTTGTAGTTGTTGAATATCAATGACTACATTATCCGCTCCTAAAGTTGCTTCCAAGGATTGTTTCATAGATTGGACGCGCTGAACTTTTGTAGTTGCTGTTTGGTCAACTGGCATATCCAAATGAATTGGGAATGTCACACCTTCTGCTTGTAAGGCTGATTTAGCTTTAGCAAATTCAGCCTTGGCTTTTTCTGGATTGTAAAGACCATCCTGAGATTCTGCAAGATTAACATCCTTCCATTCATCCCCATAAGTGACCAATTTCTCTTTGACCATATCGCCAAAGTTTTTACCATCTGCTTGAACAAATGTTGGTGGCACAAAGAGATTACGCAAGATTTTACTTGCTCCAGTTTGTCCATTCAACTGAGAGGCATAGGCTGTACGGTCAAATCCAAATGCAATAGCCTGACGGAAATCCTTGTTTAAGAGAGCCTTTTTAGTCGATGCCTTTTGTTCGTCGCTGGTCTTAGATGTGTATTTATAGGACTGACGGTCAATATTTGTACCAACTAGATACGTAATAGAGTCTTGTTGAGTATAGACAATATTGTCCTTCATACTCTTCTCAAGCTCTGCGAAACTTGCACTTGTTGGATAGAGACGAGCTGCTGTAAGGCTACCATCTTTAAAGTTTTCTGCAGGTTTGCTAGTATCTTGACCATCCCAGAATGACAATTTGACCTTGTCAATATGCACATTGTCCTTATCCCAGTAGTTCGGATTTTTCGCAAATTCAACAGAGGATTTTGTCACAATGGATTTCAACAAATAAGGTCCATTATACAAGAGACTACTTGGATCCGTAGCTTTGGCAAAATCATCCCCTTTTGAATTCAAAAACTCTTCATTGACTGGCGCAAGCACACCCATAGTTGTTTTAGAATTCCAAAAAGTTTCAGGTTTGTTCAAGGTGTATTGAACTGTCTGATCGTCAAGGGCTTTAATCCCAACTTGAGCAAAGTCTGTGATTTCACCTTTTGCATAGGCATCCAGACCTTTGATTGAATCCTGTACCAAGTAAAGAGCATCCGCTTTCTTATCTGTTGCATATTTAAGACCTGTCACAAAGTCCTGAGCCTTAACAGGAGCGTACTCTTCTCCCTCAGATGTATACCACTTGGCGTCCTGACGAATCTTATAAGTATAAGTCAAGCCATCCTTAGAAACTGACCAGTCTTCTGCCAATGAAGGAACAAGGTTCCCGTATTTATCATTTTCAAGCAATCCATCAATCACATTACTAGTAATCTCAGAAGTTGCTGCCTTACCAGTTGTCAAATAGTTGAGATTATCTGGATGTGTCTCGTAAGTAAATGCAAAGGTTTTTTCACCTTGAGCACCTGAACCCCCAGAACAAGCAGCTAAAACACCAACTGCTAATAAGGTTACTCCCGCAAGAGCCAATACTTTTCTTGTTTTCATAGTATTCTCCTTTGTTTTTTATTCATTATAGACTCTTTTTCAAGTCCTGTCAATAGAATTTTCTGAATTTTAAGAGTTATTTGTTATATTTGATATATTCTGAAAAATAAAATTGTTCATTTATGCCAAAAAAGCCAACAGAGATTCTCTTCTGATAACCAGAAAAGAATCTTGTTGACCTTCCTTCTAATACTCATCTACTTTCAAAAAGCATTCTAGTCCATCTCCGATTAACGATGGACTTTATCACCTCCTTCTCCAGTCCTTGTATAACATCTTGAAGTTGATTCATGACATCTTCCAAAGTTCGAAAGGCTTTATTCTTAAATCCACGTTTACGAATCTCTTTCTACACTTGTTCAATGGGGTTCATCTCTGGTGTGTATGGAGGAATAAATGCAAAACCAATATTAGTCGGAATCTTTAAGATACTTGATTTATGCCATATAGCATTGTCCATAACGAGTAAAAGATAATCATCTGGATAAGCTTGTGAAAGCTCTTCTAAAAAGGCGTTCATCCACTCAGTATGACATCCACCAGCTATTAAGAAAAATGATTCGCCTGTATGGGCATCAACAGCTCCATAACAATAGCGAAATTCTCGTATATAGTGACTATGGATATGTGGACCTACTCCTATTGGAGCCCAACAAGATCCCAGTTTACTGATTCTACCGAAACCAGCCTCATCTTGGTACACCAAGCGAACCTTAC
>NZ_VMMK01000091.1:0-10827 GCF_013277255.1 Streptococcus sp. 2154 | reverse complement strand
ACTCAACGAGGTTACAATATAATTACTATAGACTACCAGAAAGTCCATATTGTCTTATACTAAATAGACTATTAGGCATGGAATGGAACAAAGGGTTCGTGAAGTTTGAAGAACTCAAAAATTACGCCAAAGCTCCATATACAACACCTAAACGAGATTAAAGAACAGCGAAATCCCTTGTCGCGCAAGGGGTTAGCTGCCCTTTTGTATTTTTTAAGTGATAAAGTCGGGATTTCAACATACTATAAAATGTGAATAAATTAATTAGCTGATTTCAATGCATTTCTAAAAATGTATTAGAAGTCGTATTGTGCTGTTGTAATTTAAATTTGCTATAAAAGTGATAAAAGATAACTTATTTCTAATTTTCGCTTAGAATGACAGGTGTCATCGATTAATATTTTATATTATGTCAATTTTTGATTGTATCCGCTTACAATTTATGCTATAATAGTACAGTAATAAGTTATAAGAGCTGTTGTATCGTTCTTGGTTTATAGTTATGGAGGTAACATCATGGGTACTATTATGGAATTTGCAACAGAAAAACAGATTGAATCATTTCTTTCAACTTGTCATATCGAGGGACAAAGGAATTTTCTGATGGCTTTTAAGAAAAAGACATGGCTGAAATCCTTTATTGATTTTTTCATTATAGGAGGAGTCTACTATGTTCAGTCGAGTGTGAAGCCAAAGATTATGTCATTCACATCTAAGGGGATTTACTTGATGGACATTAGTGATGTAACTGAAAATCGGCCTAATCAAGTCATTGAAATGTCCTGAAGTCAAGTTGAAGATTTTAGTTATAACACAGTCTTGAACACAGTTAGAATTAAATGGCACTATCAAAGTGAACAGTACATCTTTTCAGTAGATGTAGGTAATATCAGTCAACATTTAGGACAGTATCAATTTAACAAACAACATTATGACTATTTAGCACAACACGATTTCTTTCAGAAAGAGTGAATGAGATGAAAAAGATAATTACAAAATGTATTGTTATTGCTACGACTTTGCTTATTATGGTACCGAGTTTTATAGGGATTGCATACGCTAATGAAACAAAGGTTCCAAATACAACTGTAGAGTATATTGATGTTGCCGAAGTAGAGAAGGATTTGAAATTCTTGTTTACAGAAGCGACGAGTTATGAGAATGGCGTTCTTTATGTTAATAAAGAATTATTGACAGAACGCTATGGCACTTTAGCACCGTATATTGTAATGGGCATTGAACGTATTTATACAGAGCCTAATTTGGTTCAAAACTTGCAAGCCTCTTTACAAGATAGAGATTTTGTTTCATGTATGCGTGATGAGTTGATTGGTATGATTCCAGGTATGGAACTTGTTGATTTAATGAGAGGGGACATTATCAGTTATATTCAAGGTAAAATGTGGGGCAAAGCTGCCTCATATATAGCAATGGAACTTGCTAAATTTGGCATGAAGAGTAACGTTGCAGGAATCGTTGCACAATTAGGAATCTCTGCTGGAAAATGTGCTATTTGGGGTTAGTTATGCTTAAATACTTGTAATTAAGAATGTTAAAATGATAATTCTGTCTTTAATGAATGTGATAAAGTGGTTGGAAAATAAATTTTCTAACCATTTTGTCGTTTTTAGTGTTTACAGGGAAAATGACTTCAAATTTTTTAAGTTTTAAGTATAGACTGTTACGGGAACGGTAGACATTGTGACAATAAGAAAGAGAATGAAAGCACGACGAAAAGGATTAAAAAATAAACAAGAGAATATTGGTAGAATTGTCCAAAACCTTGCTATGATTGGCTTTTTTGAAAAATATGGTATAATAGTAGTAATTTAATAGATGGAGTTGAGTTTTGAAGAAAAACTTTCGTGTAAAAAGAGAGAAAGATTTTAAGGCGATTTTCAAGGAGGGGACAAGTTTTGCCAATCGCAAATTTGTCGTCTACCAACTAGAAAACCAGAAAAATCATTTTCGAGTAGGTCTATCAGTTAGCAAAAAGCTGGGGAATGCGGTCACTAGAAATCAAATCAAGAGACGAATCCGACATATTATCCAGAATGCAAAAGGGAGTCTGGTAGAAGATGTCGACTTTGTTGTCATTGCTCGAAAAGGGGTTGAAACCTTGGGATACGCAGAGATGGAGAAAAATCTACTCCACGTATTAAAATTATCAAAGATTTACCAGGAAGGAAATGGGAGTGAAAAAGAAACTAAAGTTGACTAGTTTGCTAGGACTGTCTCTATTGATCATGACAGCCTGTGCGACTAATGGGGTAACTAGCGATATTACAGCCGATTCGGCTGATTTTTGGAGTAAATTGGTTTACTTCTTTGCGGAAATCATTCGCTTTTTATCGTTTGATATTAGTATCGGAGTGGGGATTATTCTCTTTACGGTCTTGATTCGTACAGTCCTCTTGCCAGTCTTTCAGGTGCAAATGGTGGCTTCTAGGAAAATGCAGGAAGCTCAGCCACGCATTAAGGCGCTTCGAGAACAATATCCAGGTCGAGATATGGAAAGCAGAACCAAACTAGAGCAGGAAATGCGTAAAGTATTTAAAGAAATGGGTGTCAGACAGTCAGACTCTCTTTGGCCGATTTTGATTCAGATGCCGGTTATTTTGGCCCTGTTCCAAGCCCTATCAAGAGTTGACTTTTTAAAGACAGGTCATTTCTTATGGATTAACCTTGGTAGTGTGGATACAACCCTTGTTCTTCCGATTTTAGCAGCAGTATTCACCTTTTTAAGTACTTGGTTGTCCAACAAAGCTTTGTCTGAGCGAAATGGCGCTACGACTGCGATGATGTATGGGATTCCAGTCTTGATTTTTATCTTTGCAGTTTATGCGCCAGGTGGAGTCGCCCTATACTGGACAGTGTCTAATGCTTATCAAGTCTTGCAAACCTATTTCTTGAACAATCCATTCAAGATTATCGCAGAGCGCGAGGCTGTAGTACAGGCACAGAAAGATTTGGAAAATAGAAAAAGAAAAGCCAAGAAAAAGGCTCAGAAAACGAAATAATAAGGAGGAATCTGGTAATGGTAGTATTTACAGGTTCAACTGTTGAAGAAGCAATCCAAAAAGGATTGAAAGAATTAGATATTCCAAGGAAGAAGGCACATATTAAAGTCATTTCTAGGGAGAAAAAAGGCTTTCTTGGTTTATTTGGTAAAAAACCAGCCCAAGTGCATATTGAAGCGATTAGTGAAACGACTGTTGTCAAAGCAAATCAACAAGCTGTAAAGGGAGTTCCAAAACAAATCAATGATTTGAATGAGCCTGTTAAAACAGTTAGTGAAGCGACCGTTGATTTGGGTCATGTTGTAGAGGCAATTAAAAAGATTGAGGAAGAAGGCCAAGGTATTTCTGATGAAGTCAAGGCTGAAATCTTAAAACATGAAAGACATGCCAGCACTATCTTAGAAGAAACTGGTCACATTGAGATTTTAAATGAACTTCAAATCGAGGAAGCGATGAGGGAAGATGAGGGCGCTGATGACCTTGAAACTGAGCAAGACCAGACTGAAAATCAAGACCTGACAGAGATGGGCTTGAAAGTTGGACCAAGCTTTGATATTGAACAAGTAGCTACGGAAGTAACGACTTATGTTCAAACAATTATTGATTATATGGACGTTGAGGCGACGATTTCAAATGACTATAACCGTCGTAGCATCAATCTACAAATTAACACCAACGAACCAGGTCGTATTATCGGCTACCATGGTAAAGTCTTGAAGTCCTTGCAACTGTTGGCTCAAAATTATCTTTATAATAGCTATTCAAGAACCTTCTATATTACAATCAATGTCAATGATTATGTTGAACACCGTGCAGAAGTCTTGCAGACCTATGCGCAAAAATTGGCGACTCGTGTTTTGGAAGAAGGACGCAGTCGTCAGACAGATCCAATGTCGAATAGCGAACGCAAGATTATCCACCGTATTATTTCACGTATGGATGGCGTGACCAGTTACTCTGAGGGTGATGAGCCAAATCGCTATGTCGTTGTAGATACAGAATAAGTAAAATCAGGCTTGACCTGATTTTTTGCTAGCTAGAGGAGATGAAACGGATGTTGAATAAGATAAGAGATTATTTAGACTTTGCTGGTTTGCAGTACCGTAATCCTGATAAAGCGGGAGCAGAGCGAGAGAAGATGCTGGTATTCCGCCACAAAGGTCAAGAGGCCCGAAAGGCTTTTACAGAACTGGCCAAAGCCTTTCAAGCAAGCCATCCAGAATGGCAACTCCAACAGACTAGTCAGTGGATGAATCAGGCCCAGCGTTTGAGACCACATTTTTGGGTTTATCTACAGAGAGACGGACAAGTGACAGAACCTATGATGGCCTTACGTTTGTATGGGATATCTACTGACTTTGGAATTTCTTTGGAAGTCAGTTTCATCGAACGTAAGAAGGATGAGCAAACTTTAGAGAAACAGGCCAAGATTTTAGACATTCCAACCGTTAAAGGAATTTATTATCTAGCCTACTCTGATGGCCAAAGTCAACGGTGGGAGGCGAACGAAGAAAATCGTCGCACTTTAGTCGAGAAGATAGGCAGCCAAGAAGTCCGTAAAGTTTTAGTGAAGGCAGACGTTCCTGTGACAGAAAATTCGTCTGAAGAAGAAATCGTAGAAGGCTTATTGAAGTCTTATTCTAAAATTCTTCCCTATTATCTAGCTACGAGAAAATAAGATAATTTGTAAAACATCATAAATCATACAGTCCAAGAGTGAACAGTCCGCTGTGTAATTCTTGGTCTTTTTGTTTGCGCTTTCGCATTATATAATAAACTTACAAAAACAATTCAAAAGGAGAACAATTATGGAAGTCGTTTCAAGTGTTCTAAATTGGTTTTCTAGCAATATTTTGCAGAATCCCGCATTTTTCGTAGGTTTATTGGTGTTGATAGGATACGCACTTTTGAAAAAACCTGCCCATGACGTTTTCTCAGGGTTTGTTAAAGCAACAGTAGGGTATATGTTGCTTAACGTGGGTGCTGGTGGTTTGGTTACAACCTTCCGTCCAATCTTAGCAGCCCTTAACTACAAATTCCAAATTGGTGCAGCGGTTATCGACCCTTACTTTGGACTTGCTGCAGCAAACAACAAAATTGCAGCAGAGTTTCCAGATTTTGTTGGAACTGCAACTACAGCTCTATTGATTGGTTTCGGAATAAATATCTTGCTCGTAGCTCTTCGAAAGATTACGAAGGTAAGAACCCTCTTTATTACTGGTCACATCATGGTACAACAAGCTGCAACAGTATCTCTTATGGTTCTATTCTTAGTACCACAATTGCGCAATGCTTACGGTACAGCAGCGATTGGTATCATCTGTGGACTTTACTGGGCAGTTAGTTCAAATATGACTGTTGAGGCAACTCAACGCTTGACTGGTGGTGGCGGATTTGCGATTGGTCACCAACAGCAATTTGCAATCTGGTTTGTAGATAAAGTAGCAGGACGCTTTGGTAAGAAAGAAGAAAGTTTAGACAATCTTAAATTACCTAAGTTCCTCTCAATCTTCCACGATACAGTTGTTGCATCTGCTACCTTGATGCTCGTATTCTTCGGAGTCATTCTTTTAATCTTGGATCCAGACATTATGTCTAATAAAGAAGTCATCACTTCAGGAACTCTATTCAATCCTGCTAAACAAGATTTCTTTATGTACATTATCCAAACAGCCTTTACCTTCTCAGTTTACCTGTTCGTTTTGATGCAAGGTGTCCGAATGTTCGTATCTGAGTTGACAAACGCCTTCCAAGGTATTTCAAACAAATTGTTGCCAGGTTCATTCCCAGCGGTTGACGTTGCAGCTTCTTATGGATTTGGTTCTCCAAATGCTGTCTTGTCAGGATTTACCTTTGGTTTGATTGGTCAATTGATTACAATTGTTTTGCTCATCGTCTTTAAAAATCCGATTCTTATTATTACAGGATTTGTACCAGTGTTCTTTGACAATGCAGCCATTGCGGTCTACGCTGATAAACGCGGCGGATGGAAAGCGGCTGTTATCCTTTCCTTTATATCAGGTGTCCTTCAAGTTGCTCTAGGAGCTCTTTGTGTGGCTCTTCTCGATTTGGCATCTTATGGTGGCTACCATGGAAATATCGACTTTGAATTCCCATGGCTTGGATTTGGATATATCTTCAAATACCTTGCTATTGTTGGTTATGTACTTGTGTGTCTCTTCTTGCTTGTTATTCCTCAACTTCAATTTGCCAAAGCAAAAGATAAAGAGAAATATTACAACGGTGAAGTTCAAGAAGAAGCTTAGTATCTAGAAAAGGAGAAATAAAATGGTTAAAGTATTAGCAGCGTGCGGAAATGGAATGGGTTCATCAATGGTTATCAAGATGAAGGTTGAAAATGCTCTCCGTAAGCTTAATCAAACAGATTTTACAGTCAATTCATGCAGTGTCGGTGAAGCTAAAGGTTTAGCAGTAGGATATGACATCGTAATCGCTTCCCTTCATTTGATTCAAGAATTGGAAGGGCGAACTAATGGGAAGTTAATTGGGCTTGATAACTTGATGGATGATAAAGAAATCACCGAAAAACTCAGTCAAGCACTACAGTAAAAGGTTGGAGGGGGCTGGACAGAAACTGAGAGTTATCGTTTCTGTCCTTCTCCCTCTTTAAATAAAGGAGGCAGATATGAATTTAAAACAAGCTTTAATTGACAATGACTCGATCCGACTAGGTTTAGAGGCTAAGGATTGGAAAGAAGCAGTCAAGGTAGCAGTAGATCCCTTGATTGAAAGTGGGGCAATTTTGCCAGAGTATTACGATGCTATCATTGAATCGACTGAAGAGTATGGGCCTTACTATATCTTGATGCCAGGTATGGCTATGCCCCACGCTAGACCTGAAGCTGGTGTGCAAAGTGATGCCTTTTCATTGATTACCTTACAAAATCCTGTTGTATTTTCAGATGGGAAAGAGGTATCTGTTTTGTTGGCACTAGCAGCAACAAGCTCAAAAATTCACACAAGTGTAGCCATTCCACAAATTATTGCCCTGTTTGAATTAGAAGATTCTATTGCACGTTTACAGGCTTGCCAGACTAAAGAAGATGTCTTGGCTATGATTGAAGAATCTAAGGATAGCCCTTATCTCGAAGGATTGGATTTGGAAAGTTAGAAAGAGGAATAAAGAAATGACAAAAAGAATACCTAATTTACAAGTTGCATTAGACCATTCAGACTTGCAAGGAGCGATTAAAGCAGCTGTTTCTGTTGGTCAGGAAGTAGATATTATCGAAGCTGGAACTGTTTGCTTGCTTCAAGTTGGAAGTGAACTGGCTGAAGTCTTGCGTAGCCTTTTCTCAGATAAGATTATTGTGGCAGACACAAAATGTGCTGATGCTGGTGGAACAGTTGCTAAAAATAATGCGGTTCGTGGAGCAGACTGGATGACTTGTATCTGTTGTGCAACCATCCCTACTATGGAAGCAGCTCTAAAGGCTATCAAGACTGAACGAGGGGAACGAGGCGAAATCCAGATCGAGCTTTATGGCGATTGGACTTTTGAACAAGCTCAGCTTTGGCTAGATGCAGGTATCTCACAAGCTATCTATCACCAATCTCGTGATGCCCTTCTTGCTGGTGAAACTTGGGGTGAAAAAGACCTTAATAAGGTTAAAAAACTCATTGACATGGGCTTCCGAGTTTCTGTAACCGGTGGTCTAGATGTAGATACTCTCAAACTCTTTGAAGGCGTTGATGTCTTTACCTTTATCGCAGGTCGTGGAATTACGGAGGCTGCGGATCCAGCAGGAGCAGCGCGTGCCTTCAAGGATGAAATCAAACGAATTTGGGGGTAAACCATGGCACGTCCGATTGGAATTTATGAGAAGGCAACCCCGACACACTTTACTTGGCTAGAACGTTTAAATTTTGCCAAGGAGTTAGGCTTTGATTTTGTCGAGATGTCTATTGATGAACGTGACGAGCGTTTAGTAAGACTTGACTGGAGCAAGGAAGAGCGCTTGGAAGTTGTCAAAGCGATTTATGAAACTGGTGTTCGTATTCCTTCTATCTGTTTTTCAGGCCATCGTCGCTACCCATTGGGATCAAAAGATCCAGTTCTAGAGGAAAAATCTCTAGAACTCATGAAAAAATGTATCGAATTAGCTCAAGACTTGGGAGTTCGTACGATTCAATTAGCTGGTTACGATGTTTACTATGAGGAAAAGTCACCCCAGACACGCCAACGTTTTATCAAAAATTTGAGAAAAGCCTGTGACTGGGCTGAAGAAGCTCAGGTGGTACTTGCTATTGAAATTATGGATGATCCTTTCATCAATAGCATCGAAAAATATTTGGCTATAGAAAAAGAGATTGACTCTCCCTTCCTCTTTGTATATCCAGATATTGGTAATGTGTCTGCATGGCATAATGATATCTATAGTGAGTTTTATCTTGGTCATCATGCCATCGCAGCTCTCCATCTCAAGGATACTTATGCAGTGACAGAAAGTTCAAAGGGCCAGTTCCGAGATGTACCTTTCGGGCAAGGTTGTGTCAAATGGGAAGAAGCTTTCGATATTTTAAAGGAAACCAATTATAATGGACCTTTCCTAATCGAAATGTGGTCTGAAAATTGTGAAACAGTAGAAGAAACACGCGCAGCCATTCAAGAGGCGCAAGCTTTTCTCTATCCACTCATTAAGAAAGCAGGTTTGATGTAAGATGAATCAAGTAATCAATGCTATGCGTAAACGAGTCTGTGATGCCAATCAATCATTGCCAAAACATGGACTTGTCAAATTTACCTGGGGGAATGTATCGGAAGTCAATCGCGAACTCGGTGTCATTGTTATCAAACCATCAGGCGTGGATTATGACGAATTGACACCTGAAAACATGGTAGTGACTGATCTAGATGGTAAGATCCTAGAAGGGGATTTAAGACCATCTTCCGACCTCCCAACTCATGTGCAATTATATAAGGCTTGGTCAGAAATTGGTAGTGTGGTTCACACCCATTCGACAGAAGCTGTTGGTTGGGCTCAGGCAGGTCGTGATATTCCTTTCTACGGAACAACCCATGCAGATTATTTCTACGGTTCAATCCCTTGCGCCCGTAGTTTGACCAAGGACGAAGTAGAAGTGGCCTATGAAAAAGATACTGGCCTGGTTATCGTAGAAGAGTTTGAACATCGCGGACTTAACCCGGTTGAAGTACCAGGAATTGTTGTACGCAATCACGGTCCATTCACCTGGGGCAAAAATCCAGAGAATGCTGTTTATCACTCTGTCGTACTAGAGGAAGTATCAAAGATGAATCGCTTTACAGAACAAATCAATCCAAGAGTTGGACCTGCTCCCCAGTACATACTAGAAAAACACTACCAACGTAAACATGGACCAAATGCTTATTATGGTCAAAAGTAAGAACGATGAAGGAGGAGAAAAAGATAAATTTAGCTCCTCTTTTTACATTTGATTTTTATTGAGAGTAAAGTTGGAGTTGAAGTAATTTTGAAAGATTTTTTAGAAATAGCGCTTGATATATATGGTAAAATAAAAAGAATTGCTGTGATATCAATAGATTTGGGGGATTTTTTAATATGGTACTGGATAAGGCAAGTTGTGATTTGCTTCAATATTTGATGGATCAAGAAACGTCCAAAACGATTATGGCGATTTCGAAAGATTTGAAAGAGTCAAGAAGGAAAATTTATTATCACATTGACAAAATCAATGCTGCTCTGGTTGACGAGGCGCTTCACATCATTAGTATTCCACGAATTGGTATTCACTTAACGGAAGAGCAGAGAGATGCTTGTTGTAAACTATTATCGGAAGTAGATTCGTACGATTATATCATGAGTGCGCATGAACGTATGATGATAATGTTACTATGGATAGGTATTTCTAAAGAACGTATTACGATTGAAAAATTGATAGAGTTAACAGAGGTATCTAGGAATACTGTTCTCAATGATTTGAATAGTATTCGTTATCAACTAACTTTGGAACAATATCAGGTGATCTTGCAAGTGAGCAAGTCACAGGGATACCACCTTCATGCCCACCCTCTTAATAAAATTCAGTATCTTCAATCGCTTCTATATCATATTTTTATGGAAGAAAATGCCACTTTTGTATCTATTTTAGAAGATAAGATGAAAGAGAGGTTAGATGATGAGTGTTTGCTTTCTGTTGAAATGAACCAATTTTTTAAGGAACAGGTTCCTTTAGTTGAACAAGATTTAGGGAAGAAAATAAACCATCATGAAATAACTTTTATGTTGCAGGTTCTACCTTATTTGCTGTTAAGCTGTCATAATGTTGAACAGTATCAAGAAAGACATCAGGATATAGAGAAAGAATTTTCTTTGATAAGAAAAAGAATAGAGTATCAGGTGTCTAAGAAGCTAGGAGAACGGTTGTTTCAAAAGTTTGAAATTTCTTTGTCAGGACTTGAAGTTTCTCTTGTAGCTGTTCTCCTCCTCTCCTATCGTAAAGATTTGGATATTCATGCAGAAAGTGATGATTTTCGGCAATTAAAACTTGCTTTAGAAGAATTTATCTGGTATTTTGAATCACAAATCCGAATGGAGATTGAGAACAAGGATGATTTGTTACGAAATTTGATGATCCACTGTAAAGCCTTGTTATTTAGAAAGACTTACGGTATTTTTTCTAAAAATCCTCTAACAAAACAAATTCGATCCAAGTATGGAGAATTATTTTTAGTCACTAGAAAATCTGCGGAAATTTTAGAAGGAGCATGGTTTATACTCAATCATTTTCAAAAAGCAACCTTGTCCATTGTCTGCTGACAGTGGACTTTAAAACGCTTTTTTCC
>NZ_VMMK01000090.1:0-1380 GCF_013277255.1 Streptococcus sp. 2154 | reverse complement strand
GCTTTTGTTGCATCTTCTTTACCAAGCTCGGCATTCAAGGCAGACTTAGCTGTACCTGTTTCTGGCACATCTTGGATCGTTTGACGTCCAGTTTCTTGAGCACTTGTTACTCCAGCAGCATCGTTGGCATTGTCTACAGCTCTCTTGGCATTTTCTAGAGCTTCATCTACGGCGTTCTTCGCAGCTTCTTTCTCTTCATTTGTCAAGTTGTTATTGCCAGCGATTTGAGCTTTCTTCTCTTCTGCTTTGCGTTCAAGCTCAGCCTTAGCTGCTGATTTAGCTGTACCTATTTCTGCTTCTTGCCTTTCCCTTTCTTTTTTCTTAACCTCCCATTCGCTTTGCTTCATAAATACATCTTCTTTAGGAACTTCTAAAACAGCTAACTCTTGATTGGAATCTCCAATTACTCTTACCTTAATATTTTCACCAATCGATTCCATATTTATTAATATACGTCTTGCGTCTGGATGTTTCTGAAAAATATCTAAGACACCAGGATCAGTTTCACTTTCGTCTCTATAGACATTGTCACGTCCCGCACCAGTTTTAGCCGGATCTTTCACTCTACGTCTTACCGTTGTCACTTCGGTAATCGGATCTGTATAGACTTCAAATACATTCTTAGTTTTAGTATTAGCATTTAGCCAATTATTTTTAGCATACGGCCATTGCTCATAAAGATATCCCTTATCATTATACTTGTCATCCGGTACAGGGTGTTGATTAACACCATAAACATACCGCCCATTCAACCTTGATGCCCGGTCTTCCCCGACACTCCTAGCTCTTCTAACGGGAGCATGCTGACCAGAGTTACTTGTTTCTTCAGCACTTCTATCACTTCCGCTAACGGCACTACTGTTGCTTCTATCTGACCCTTCAGAACTTTCCCCATTATTGCTTGATGGAGAAGCGTCCCTATCACTGCCAACAGGAGTACGCTGAACAGAATTACTTGTTTCATCAGCACTTCGCTCACTTCCATTCGAAGCTTCACTAGCTCCCTCCGCAGCTGGATCCGATTTAGGCTCAGAACTCTCAAGAGACACCTCTGTAGCATTTACTGTAGTATCCGCCTGAACAACACTAGCTCGTGCTCCTAAAAACATCAATGCGGCAACCGCGACACTGGCGGCACCAAAGTGGTACTTACGAATGGAGTAACGGAAGACCTTTTCTCTGTTACACTTTCTAAAATCCATAACTCTTTCTCCTTTAAAAATATGATTGAAGAGAACATGTCATTTTCCTCTTCGATTGACAATAATATATAAATAGCAACTTACGACTATTTACCCCACTGTATCTCCTATGAAGAATACACAGTCTAGGAGCAATTATACCACCCCCCCCCCCCGAATTTTGCAAGGAAAAACATTT
>NZ_VMMK01000009.1:0-1161 GCF_013277255.1 Streptococcus sp. 2154 | reverse complement strand
CAATGCACATAGCCAGAATAGTCTCCTAGGAATTCTTGTACTACTGAACCACTTCGACGCTGATCATGGTGGTAAAGCCTAATCCCTTGTTTCTCTGATTTTCCTGACAAAAAAGTCCAATAGTAGGTCAGATGGCTATCACTCTCTAGCACCCTATAAGAAGTTTCATCCGCATGAAGTAAGGGCTGAGTCAATAGTCTCTCTCGCAAGAGGTTATAGAGGGGCTCCAAATAGTATTGACTCGTCTTGATATGCCAATTAGAGATTTCCTTACGTGTGATTGGTAAACCCATCCTAGCCCAATCTTCTTCTTGGCGATAATTGGGGACCTTCAGATTAAACTTCCGATGGATGGTGTGAGCGATTATAGAAGCTGAGCCAAGGCTATGCGCCAAAGGGGCTTTAGGGATAGGAGCTTTCACGATTTTATCACTCGGATTTTTCTCACTGCATGCTTGGCACTTATAAGCGTGTTGGGTATGATCTATTCGTTCTAATTGCGCAGGAATAAAGACTAATTCTTGGCCTTGAAGACTCGCTCCAATCTCTTTTAGATCTCCCTGACAGTCAGGGCAAATGCAGTCCTCTAAGCGATGATGAAGTTCTTCTGAATCAAATTGGGCAAGAAGAGCTTGACGTTTCCCTTTAGCTTTCTTACGTTTATAGGTGATTTCTTCTCTTTCAACTGGGAACATCTCCATCTTCATCAGATGAAGACTCCTCCTCAAAAAGGCTGACTTGTCCAGATGGACAAACACTTTTCTCAGAGGATTTTCCATAGAGCTTTTGCGTTAGATAAGCCACTTGTTCACGCAGAAGGGCAAGTTCATTGGTGAGACTATCAATTGTAGCACTCTGTTGTTGAATGATTTTTAATAAGTCTTTCATCGTCTTCCCCTCCTTGTTTTCTAACTTTATTATACTAAAAAGAAAGGCATCATTTCAATAGAAATCACGACTTTCTGATGAATTTATTTGGGGAGTGATAGAAAAGCCCTTCATCAGCCAGTCTACTTGTTCAGGTGTGAGAGCTTTGACATCCTTTTCTGTACTTGGCCAAGTCAACTTACCGTTCTCAAAGCGTTTATATAGTAGCCAAAATCCTTGACCATCCCAGTAAAGAGCTTTAAAGCGGTCTTTACGTCCACCACAAAAGAGAAA
>NZ_VMMK01000089.1:2405-4525 GCF_013277255.1 Streptococcus sp. 2154 | reverse complement strand
AAGACCTTATGCGTTTAAGCAATGCAACTAAAAACAAAAACTTTTTGTCTAGTCACCGTTTTAATCTTGAACGAAATACTGACTATGTACTGAATTTTAGAGGATTTAACAACAGTGCTCTAGCAAGCTATGATGTTTATATTTTGGGACGAAGAGCAGACGAGAGCGATGGATTCACAATCTTTAAGAAAGTTGTTAGCAGCAAGAAACTATCTACCTCTAGATGCGAAGATGTCTCAGTAACTTTTAATTCCGGAGAAATGGATAATGCTTACATTCGTTTTGAGAACAATGGCTCATCATCAGGAACAGCTGATTTGTATATTACAGAAGTTGACTTGTACAAAGGTTATAAACCTAGAACATGGCAACCACATCCAGAAGATGCAGTCGCAGATGCGAATAAGAAGCTTGAAGCCACGCAAACAAAAATGACTCAACTAGCTGGCTCCTGGTTGGTTCAAAACATCAACAGTGCAGGTGATTTGATTTCGGGTATCAATCTAGGAGCCAATGGTCATAACCGCTTTGTTGGGAAATTAACCCATATAACAGGCGAGACCCTGATTGACAGAGCAGTCATCAAGTCTGCCATGGTTGATAAGTTGAAGACAGCTAATTTTGAATCAGGTTCAGTAACGACAGCTGTTTTAGCTGCCGAAGCGGTCACAGCTGATAAGGTAAAGTTTGATCATGCCTTTATTCGAAAACTTATTGCCAACGACGCCTTTATTGGAGAACTAACTTCTAAACGTATCTTTGCGACTAAGATTGAATCAGTTGTGAATCGCTCGACTTTCTTAGAAGCTTATCAGGGTCAAATAGGAGGGTTTACAATTGGTCGTTTTGCTCAAGGAAGAGGTCGCTGGATTTCTGGTGTCAACCAATTCTCGGTCGGCATGGGAAACGGCGAAGGCGGAAGCTACAATGGCGAAAATACCGCATTTTGGGCGAACTGGGGTTACAGTTGGAACAGTCCTGGCCCCAATGCTTGGTATGTGACAACGTTAGGAAACATGCATTGCCGAAACGGAGCAAATTTCCACGGTAGGGTTGACTTTTCGGATAGATCAAGAGTGAATTTTTATAGTCAACCGTCGTTTTCAAATGGAGCAGTGATAAATGGTAGTTTGAGGGTGTCTGGTCGTATCACTTATAGTGGCGGTGAGTGGCTTTACTCACCTATATATAATAAATTATGGAAAGATACTTCACAAGGAGGTACCTGGCTATATTTGAATAGACAAGGTAACGGAGGTAGCGACTGGATTGAGATGAATAAAAGAATCTCAGACCGTCGCTATAAATCAAATATTCAAGACAGTCAAGTATCTGGTCTAGATGTCATCGAAAAGCTGAAGACTTACAGCTATCGTAAAGAATACGATGGCCAAATTGAGGATATCTCATGTGGTATCATGGCTCAGGATGTCCAGAAATATGCCCCTGAAGCATTCTATGAGAATCCTGACGGTGCATATTCATATCGCACATTTGAATTGGTGCCTTACTTAATCAAGGCCATTCAAGAATTAAATCAAAAAATAGAAAAAATGGAGAACAGACATGGATAATCACACAATCGACAAGCTAGTCGCTGAGTCACTCGTCGACCGTTTGGCTGATATCGAATTGAACTATGCGCATTTAAATGTACACCATAGGCTGGCTTTGGCTGAATTACAGGCCTTTAAGGCGGTGCTGGAATATGACCCAGCGCTTAAAGAACTTTTTGACGAAACGCAAGCGAAAATGAAAGGAAATAAGGAATGAATTACGAAGTAGCAATCAATCCCTACTTGAAAGGTGGGGAAAATGTAACAGTTGTCGCAATCAAGATGGAAAACAAGGGGCGCTATTCTTATGAGCAGTGCGAATTGCCAGGTGACCACACACAGGATAGTGAGGACGCCCTTATCCAAGCGGTTTTGGAATTGGTTCGCACTGAACTGGACCCGACTAGCGCCATTGTCAAGAACCAAGAACAACTGGCTAAGACGACGGAAGCGCTGGAGAGAGCCAACCAGCTCATGGATGGCATGCAGAAGGTCAATCTCCAGAATGCTCAGGATATTGAGGATATCTTAGCGCGATTGGAAGAGCTGGAAGCTCAAGGAGAG
>NZ_VMMK01000089.1:0-2320 GCF_013277255.1 Streptococcus sp. 2154 | reverse complement strand
ATTTCTGAAACGACAAACCAAGAGAGCCCTAGTGAAGACAATGGAGGTAGCAGCAATGAGTAAGATTACACTAGATCAAGCAAAAATCGACATGTACATCAACCTACTGGAACGTGGAGCAGTTGACTTTTCATGGGTACATAAACGCTGGAAAGACCGTGTGCGCAAGGAATTGAAGCGACGTGGTTTGAGCCATCTGGCAAACTAGCGAGGTGTTTATGACAGAGATTGAGCACTTATTGATTCGGTTTCTCTTTTCTCTGATTCCTGTGGTTGTCTTGTACTTTTCCATGAAGGACAGGGCAACCAAGCAGGAAAATCGCATGACAGCCATAGAAAAAGACATTGAGAACTTACGCGAATTTCGAATGTCGGCTAACAAAAGATTGGATAACCATGACGAACAAAATAAGGCTATTCTGGTGCTGGCTGAACAGGTCAAATCGCTAGGTGAAGATGTGAGAGAACTGAAAACCTTGATACAAAGTAAACAGTAAAGAAAGAGGTGCAGAATGGTCTGTAATCTCAATATGACCAATTTGCGGCAAATTGACGGTGGGCACCTGATTAAGCAAGGGGACTTGGCTTCCACCTTTGGTTTTGCCCTCTTAGACGAAGACTACCAAGTGATTTCCTCTCTGGAAGGGGAGGAGGCGCTGATCAGTCTGACCAAGGAGGGCTACCAGTGGAAGAAGCAGGTAACCGTTACCGGTCAAGGTGTGAGTTTTCATCTGGACGCTATCTTGCCCATTGGGAGTTATCGCTTGGAAATCACGGCTGGAGGCTATGTTTTCCCCAGTGATAAATCTGTCCATATCAAGATAGTCGCCTCAGATAAAGAATTGGTCACAGAGGAAGTCCATGCTTTAAAAGAGCTGGATATTGCAAAAGAAGTTGAGAAACAGCTTGCAGGTAGAACTGTAGGCGAGAGCCCAGTAGGTCAGGAATTGCCAGACCTGCTCTTTTATTACAATTTAGGAAAGGTGTAACACAAAATGGATACTACAAAATTAACAGCATTTGCGCAGGCAGTGGGGGAAGATAACAAAAAGGTAAACGAAGAGCTGAAAACGAAAGTCAGCACGTCTGACATGAACCAAGCAATCGCCCAAGCTAAATCTGAAGTTAAGGCTGAAATCTTGGGTGAAGGTACCCCTGAGAATTTGGACACACTGAAAGAAATCGCGGAAAAAATCACAAGTATGGGACAAGATGAAAATAGCGCACTTCTTGGCAAAGTAACTGAAGTCAGCGGACGTGTAGACCAGATTGCCAACCTTGACTTGGTCGCAACCTATAACGCAGCGAAAGCGTGAGTGCTATGAGTAACCTTGAAAATCTAGCAAGAGCAATCGGTGAGGATGTCAAGGCTATCAAAGAAGACTCAGAGCTAAAGGATAGGGAGGTTAAGAAAAGACTGGACACCCTTGAGAGTAGACCGAAAGTCCATCCAGAAACCCTCGTTACAAAAGCGGAGCTGGAAGAGAAAGGCTACTTGACCTCCCACCAAGACTTGTCTACTTATGCCCAAAAATGGGAGTTGTACAATGATATCCCCATCAAGGCTAGGATTTCCGCCTTAGAAAATCGTCCATCATTCGATACGCTGACACCGACTCAACGGGATAGCTTAAAAGGGGATAATGGGCATAGTTTGAATGCCAGCGTTCGTATTGAGGGTTCTTATAAGAATGGCTCTACTAGCCGATTGAATTTGTTTGCGGATGTATTCTACGATGGCGAAGCAGTCACGAGCGGCTATACTCTTGATTATTACTACCGTGGTTTTGGCTATACAAACTGGCGTTCTTTGAGAAATCAGACCCCTGATTCAGCAGGAAAATTTGGCACATGGAGTGCTTCTCAGCGTTCTGGTGGTTGGTTTGAAGTTCGCATTGAAGTGAATTACAGAGGATTGAGAGCCTCTGCTTTTACCCATTTGGATAATGTCAACGATGGTGAACAAGGGCGAAGTGGAGTTCCAGGTCAGAACATTGTCAATCAGAACGGTTCGCAGGCACTCAACTATTGGGCCGGTACGCAAGAGCAGTACGATGCTATTACTACCAAAGACCCTCACACGATTTACGATATTTTTAAGTAGGTGAAGCTATGAGAGATAGAGTAAGAATCATGTTAGGAAGTAGAGAGATTGTCAAGCGCTATATTGGCGATAGGTTGGTGTGGTCGAGTGGACCGTCATTATTATTGGAAGTGTTAAACACAAGAATGTGGCAGTACTGGGGTGGGTACAATATTGATATTAAAGGTAATGATATTAAGGTTGCTGCTATACGATATGTACAACTCAATAATAGCA
>NZ_VMMK01000088.1:0-1404 GCF_013277255.1 Streptococcus sp. 2154 | reverse complement strand
TTCCCATAATAAGAGCCATAATCACAAAAATAGCAGGTAGTCAGTTTGACCACCTGTTATTTTTTACCAATTAACAATTTTATCTACAATATTTTGTTGTTCAGTAGCTGTTTTCCTTAGATAAATTCGAGTAGTTTCTATACTTTCGTGTCCCATCAAATCTGCGAGCAAAGCAATATCGTTATACTTCGCTAAAAAATTCTTAGCAAATAAATGCCTAAAAGAATGAGGGTAAATTACTTTAGGATTCATTTTGTATTTATCGGCATAATTTTTTAACTGTTGAGCAACTCCTCTTGCTGTAATTGGTTCGTTAAATTTATTCAAAAATAAATAACCACTTCGGCGATTTTCTGATTCTAACCAACTAAGACAACTATTTCTTAATTTTCTAGGAATGTACAGTCTACGAATTTTACCACCTTTTGAGTAAATATCAAAATAACCGATTTCTACATGCTCTACTTTTAGTTTAATAAGTTCACTTACACGAGCCCCAGTTGCACCTAAAAACCAAACAACAAAATGCCATTTTAAAATACCATCTTTTTTCAAACTACGTTTAAGAAAAAGGTAATCAGCATGGCTAATAACATCTTCTAAAAACGGTTTTTGCTGTACTTTGACAAATTTTAATTTCAAATCATCATGACCAATAAAAGCCAGGTATTTATTTACTCCTTGTAGTCGCAAATTGACAGTTTTAGGTTTAAAATTGTCTAATAAATATCCTTTGTATTCAAATAAATCTTCCATTTTGAGTTCGTAATTCTCCAAGAAAAATCGAACACCATAAAGGTATGAGCGCACAGTATTTTCAGCTAAACCAGCTTTCTTCAAATATAATTCAAAATCTTTCAACGTAAAACTCCTATCTTATGTTTGATAGAAATTCCACCGCACAAAAGACTATTATACTAAATTAGTTGGTTAATTTGTGAGAATATTTGAGTGATTTTACTTGATATACGTTTTTGTTCTTGGATTGGAGGAAGGGCAACTATAAGTTCTTTAAATAACGTTTTATTAAGATGAGGGATTGCAGATCCAGTTTTTGAATTTTTTAAAAGTTCTTTTTTGCTGTCTATATATAAATCTATATATTTCTTTGACCCAACTTCCAGATAGTGAATTTTCTTAAACGTTGACCCCATATATCCATCATTAGGTATCATAAATAACTCTCCTGAATTTTCTCCATCTACAAGAATTACTGTATCTTTTGAATGTACTTTATTACCTTTTTCTTTAAATTCAGCATCCTTAATCCCTCGTAAAGTTTTTGCATCCCAATAAATAAGACGTTCATTTTGTTGTTTAGTTCCATTATCCAATTGCAATAAATTTTTTAATTTCAAAAGTTGCCAAGTATTTGGTACTTCCTCATAATAAGAGTTATCATCT
>NZ_VMMK01000087.1:0-841 GCF_013277255.1 Streptococcus sp. 2154 | reverse complement strand
ATACTATCCTAAAATCAAAAAACATCTTATAATAGTAGTTATGAAACTTACAAACGAAGAAACACAAAAAATTGAACAACTCCTAAGAGATTCATCGTACGCCAAATATCACAAACGTCTACAGATTATTTATTTTCGCTCAAAAGAAAAGAGTTATAAGGAAATCATGGATTTGCTAGATTGCAATAAAACAACTGTTTGGAGGAATTTGAAAAAATATAAGGAGTTTGGTTTAGAAGCGCTTCTTCAAGAGACCCGTGGTGGACGTCATAGAGAATATATGACTTACGAAGAAGAACAAGCATTTCTAAAACGTCATATAGAAGCTGCTCAGGCTGGGGAATTTGTAACTGTCAATCAGTTATTTGAAGCCTATCAAAAAGAGATTGGTCGCACTTCCACACGTGATGGTTTCTATTATCTCCTGAAACGACATGGTTGGCGAACGGTCACTCCTCGACCTGAGCATCCCAAGAAGGCAGACGCTCAGACAATTGAGACGTCTAAAAATAAAATCTACATTCGAGACCTTAAGTAAGCGCTTTAAAGAGGAGGGGACTTATAACAAAGTACGTTTGATGTACCAAGATGAAGCTGGTTTCGGAAGAATCAGTAAGATGAGTTCTTGTTGGGCTCCTCAAGGAATCCGACCTAGCATTCCTAGTCATTATATGCGAGAATATCGCTATTGTTATGGGGCAGTAGATGCTCAGACAGGAGATTCCTTTTTCCTCATTGCTGGAGGATGCAATACTGAGTGGACCAATGAATTTCTACGGCAAGTCTCACAAGCTTATCCAGATGACTATATTTTACTTGTCATGGATAATGCTATATGGCA
>NZ_VMMK01000086.1:0-783 GCF_013277255.1 Streptococcus sp. 2154 | reverse complement strand
ATACTGGACTAAAATCAAAAAACATCTTATAATAGTAGTTATGAAACTTACAAACGAAGAAACACAAAAAATTGAACAACTCCTAAGAGATTCATCGTACGCCAAATATCACAAACGTCTACAGATTATTTATTTTCGCTCAAAAGAAAAGAGTTATAAGGAAATCATGGATTTGCTAGATTGCAATAAAACAACTGTTTGGAGGAATTTGAAAAAATATAAGGAGTTTGGTTTAGAAGCGCTTCTTCAGGAGACCCGTGGTGGACGTCATAGAGAATATATGACTTACGAAGAAGAACAAGCATTTCTAAAACGTCATATAGAAGCTGCTCAGGCTGGGGAATTTGTAACTGTCAATCAGTTATTTGAAGCCTATCAAAAAGAGATTGGTCGCACTTCCACACGTGATGGTTTCTATTATCTCCTGAAACGACATGGTTGGCGAACGGTCACTCCTCGACCTGAGCATCCCAAGAAGGCAGACGCTCAGACAATTGAGACGTCTAAAAATAAAATCTACATTCGAAACCTTGAGTAAGCGCTTTAAAGAAGAGGGGACTTATAACAAAGTACGTTTGATGTACCAAGATGAAGCTGGTTTCGGAAGAATCAGTAAGATGAGTTCTTGTTGGGCTCCTCAAGGAATCCGACCTAGCATTCCTAGTCATTATATGCGAGAATATCGCTATTGTTATGGGGCAGTAGATGCTCAGACAGGAGATTCCTTTTTCCTCATTGCTGGAGGATGCAATACTGAGTGGATCAATGAATTTCTAAGGCAAG
>NZ_VMMK01000085.1:0-3032 GCF_013277255.1 Streptococcus sp. 2154 | reverse complement strand
TGCCTTTTCTACCTTATCAGGGAAACCGTCTCCGTCGGTGTCTTTGGTATCTGGATTTGACTTAGGATCGTTTGGATCTGTTCCTTTCTCTTTTTCTACCTTATCAGGGAAACCGTCTCCGTCGGTATCTACTGTTTCATTAGGTCCTACTGCAACATAGCGAGGATATCTTGAACGAGGCTGTACAATTCCAGCTACGACAGGTAATTGTGAAGCCACTACCCCATCTTGAACATCCGCTTCTATTTCCCACTTGTAAGCATTGTGAGAAAAATTTTCCCATGAATTGATACCAAACAGTAACTGATTTTTTTCTTTCCACTCAGTTGGAATATCGGAACCTGAACCAACCTTTCCTATTTTTTCCCAAAATTCATTCCATTTTCCTTCGTTTCTAGGGTCAAAATCAGGATTGAAAACTAATTCTCTTGTCGCACCAGGAAATTCATGCACTCCCAAATCGTGCACTAATTTCCACGGCAATCCCCCTCCCCCTGTTTTTCCATCAGAATTATAAGTTCTAATCCTAACCGTCCGATGATCCAAACCAGTTGGTAACCAAGCAGTAAGTCCTGGCCTAGCCCAGTATTCATAATTTTTATTGAAAAGTATTGTATATTTTACATGCTTGCCATTTTTTGATATCTCAGTTCTTACTTGTACTGATTGCTTAGCATACCCAACTTCTCTAGGTGTATCCCCAAGATAAGTCACATTATCTACCGTTTCAAAATGAGCAGAAACGGTAGATATATCACTGCCTAAAAAGGAGAGTCCTACCAACACAGAAGCCGCGCCAAATTTAAATTTTCTGAGAGAGTAGCGAAAGGCTTTCTCTCCACCTTTTTTCTTATTTTGTATCAATTTCAACAATTATTTTTCTCCTTATGTTCTAAGTAATTCTTTCTGTGAACTCCAAGGCCAGCCAGCCTTTTTCTGACTTCAGAAAGCCTCAAGTGTAGCCGTCTGCTTCCTGGGTATCAATGATGGCAAAGACTCCTACAGGGCAAAAACCATGCTCTGGATAGTCCAAGCCTGGTAATAAGCAGAGGTACCAACGCCTGTAGATACATACCAGGTGCTCCTTCATCGCTCAAACCGCCATTATGTTGGATGACAATCCTATCGATAGCTAAACGATTGTCATCGCTATTCATGATTTCTTCGTCGACATCAGCGATAAGACCTGAAAATAAATCACCATTTATCCGTTTTGTTTTAACCTTAATCACCTCCTAGTTATCTTCCTTTAGGTGTTGAAACATTGAAATCTGCACTCTTTCCATTTCTAAAAAACCATCTACTAGCTACTCAACCACATCCGTACTGGTTAGACCATAAGCTTGTTTAACAGTCTCCGTCTAAACTGAGTTTTCTTTCAAATGCACCGAGACAAACTCAAGTTTCAAGGAAGTTCCTGTCTTTTAAGCACAAAAACAAACCGGACCTTGAGTTGTTTTACGCTGTAAATTCCATTTTTTCATACTGCTTTCCAGTCAGGCTATTCTTTCCCTGACTATAGGTTTTCTTTTACCCCCTCGATTTTTCTTGCATTGGAGTAGAGTTTCCGCAGGCACACCCGCTTCTTTAGACTGGATGCCTTCCCACTTGATTATTTCGTCAGAGATTATCCCTTCACAGATCTTGACAAAGAATGTAAAAGGCTTGCTTTCACCTGCGTATTTATTTCTCAGTCAGACACTGGTAGAGAAACTTTTCTCGTTCTAAAAGTTGCGCTGCCTTCTGATAGGATATCCAGTGTTCCTTGCTATTATAAATACCAAGCAATCCCTCACAAAGCAACCCCATGCTTGAAAGCACAACAGAGACAAGGCGATAGTGATCGCCCGGCATGGGAATGGCACAAAAAATCGCAATCAAAAAACCGGAAACAATCTCAGCAATCTCCAAGACCTTGTAGCGTCTGCGATGCTGGAAACTTTTCCCCTGAAAGCAGGTGATTTGCTTTTCCAATCACTCTGTCATATAGACTTCTTCTGGTGTCATATAGAACTCCTCTCTGTTTTGTTTACCACTATCATAATAATACATAATAGAAAGTGAATCAACTTGTAGATTGTAAAACTAGACTTCCTGCAAAACTAGAATCCTAGTTCACGGTTGATAATGCCAGCAATCGAGTTCATTCGTAAGCCGAAGCGTTTACGATGATTTCGATAGGTTGTTGAAAACATTTTAAACGTTTTTACTTTGGCAAAAATATTCTCAATCTTGCTTCTCTCCTTAGATAGCGCATGGTTATAGGCTTTATCTTCAGCTATTAGCGGCTTGAGTTTGCTGGATTTACGTGGAGTTTATGCTTGAGGATATATCTTCATGAGCCCTTGATAAGCACTGTCAGCCAAGATTTTACCAGCTTGTCCGATATTTCTGCGATTCATTTTGAACAACTTCATATCATGACAATAGTTCACAGCGAGCTCCAAAGAAACAATTCTCCCTTGACTTGTGACAATCGCCTGAGCCTTCATAGCGTGGCATTTCTTTTTACCAGAATAATTCTCTAATTGTTTTTTAGGGCGATTGATTTTTACTTCCGTCGCATCAATCATTACCGTGTCCTCAGAACTGAGAGGAGTTCTTGAAATCGTAAAACCACTTTGAACAAGAGTTACTTCAACCCATTGGCTCCGACGGAGTAAGTTGCTTTCGTGGATACCAAAATCAGCCGCAATTTGTTCATAAGTTCGATATTCTCGCACATATTGAAGAGTGACCATAAGAAGGTCTTCTAGGCTTAATTTAGGTTTTCTTCCCCCTTTTGCGTATTTACATTGATAAGCTCTTTTTAATACAGCTAACATCTCTTCAAAAGTGGTACGCTGAATACCAACAAGACGCTTAAATTGTGCATCAGTTAGTTGTTTACTTGCTTCATAATTCATAGAACTATTCTACCATATTTTGTTTCGCAGGAAGTCTAATATATAAATAGCAACTTACGACTATTTACCCCACTGTACCTCCTATGAAGAATATACAGTCTAGTAATAATTATACCACCCCCCCCC
>NZ_VMMK01000084.1:0-4963 GCF_013277255.1 Streptococcus sp. 2154 | reverse complement strand
TTCACGGGTGGTTATGACTTGTATATGATAGAATTTTTTTGCAAAAATGGTTGGTTATTTTGTTTATTCATGCTATAATAGGAACAATTACTTTTAGGAGGTGCAGTATGTCTTATTTATTTGAGATATTACCGAGTTTACTGAATGGTGCGAGCACGACTGTACAGGTCTTTGCACTGGTCTTGCTATTTTCGATTCCCTTGGGCGTTTTGATTGCCTTTGCCTTGCAAGTCCATTGGAAGCCCCTCCATTATCTGATTAACATTTACATCTGGGTTATGCGTGGCACCCCCTTACTCTTGCAACTGATTTTTATTTATTATGTGCTCCCAAGTATTGGGATTCGTTTAGACCGCCTTCCTGCAGCTATTATTGCCTTTGTTTTGAATTATGCGGCTTACTTTGCAGAAATTTTCCGTGGGGGAATTGACACTATTCCAAGAGGACAGTATGAGGCAGCCAAGGTCTTGAAGTTTAGTCCCTCTGCCACAGTGCGCTATATCATTTTACCTCAGGTGACCAAGATCGTGCTTCCTAGTGTCTTTAACGAAGTTATGAGTTTGGTCAAGGATACTTCTCTGGTATATGCTCTAGGAATTTCTGATCTTATCTTGGCTAGTCGAACAGCTGCCAACCGTGATGCTAGTCTAGTTCCCATGTTCTTGGCAGGAGCCATTTACTTGATTTTAATTGGGATTGTGACAATTATTTCCAAAAAAGTTGAGAAGAAGTATAGTTATTATAGATAGGAGGCTGCCATGTTAGAATTACGAAATATCAATAAAGTCTTTGGAGATAAACAAATCCTGTCTGATTTCAGTCTAAGTATTCCTGAAAAGCAAATCCTGGCTATCGTTGGACCTTCTGGTGGAGGTAAGACAACTCTCTTACGTATGCTTGCGGGTCTTGAAACCATTGATTCAGGGCAAATCTTTTATAATGGACAACCTTTAGAGCTGGATGAATTACAGAAGCGCAATCTACTGGGATTTGTCTTCCAAGATTTTCAACTGTTCCCTCATTTATCAGTTCTGGACAATTTGACTTTATCGCCTGTGAAGACCATGGGGATGAAGCAGGAAGAAGCTGAGAAGAAGGCGAGTGGACTCTTGGAACAGTTAGGACTGGCAGGGCATGCAGACGCTTATCCATTTTCACTATCTGGTGGGCAAAAGCAGCGGGTGGCCTTGGCGCGTGCTATGATGATCGACCCAGAAATCATTGGCTACGATGAACCAACTTCTGCCCTGGATCCAGAATTGCGCTTGGAAGTGGAGAAGCTAATCTTGCAAAATAGGGAACTTGGGATGACCCAGATTGTGGTAACCCACGATTTGCAGTTTGCTGAAAATATCGCAGATGTATTATTGAAAGTAGAACCTAAATAGGAGGAAAAATGGATGAAAAAATGGATGCTTGTATTAGTCAGTCTGATGACTGCTTTGTTCTTAGTAGCTTGTGGGAAAAATTCTAGCGAAACTAGTGGAGATAATTGGTCTAAGTACCAGTCTAACAAGTCTATTACTATTGGATTTGATAGCACTTTTGTTCCAATGGGATTTGCTCAGAAAGATGGTTCTTATGCAGGATTTGATATTGATTTAGCTACAGCTGTTTTTGAAAAATACGGAATTACGGTAAATTGGCAACCGATTGATTGGGATTTGAAAGAAGCTGAATTGACAAAAGGAACGATTGATCTGATTTGGAATGGTTATTCCGCTACAGATGAACGCCGTGAAAAGGTGGCATTCAGTAACTCATATATGAAAAATGAGCAGGTATTGGTGACCAAGAAATCATCTGGTATCACGACTGCAAAGGATATGGCTGGAAAGACATTAGGAGCTCAAGCTGGCTCATCTGGTTATGCGGACTTTGAAGCAAACCCAGCGATTTTAAAGGATATTGTCGCTAATAAGGAAGCGAATCAATACCAAACCTTTAATGAAGCCTTAATTGATTTGAAAAATGATCGAATTGACGGTCTATTGATTGACCGTGTCTATGCAAATTATTATTTAGAAGCAGAAGGCGTTTTAAACGATTATAATGTCTTTACAGTTGGACTAGAAACAGAAGCCTTTGCGGTTGGAGCCCGTAAGGAAGATACAACTCTGGTTAAGAAGATAAATGAAGCTTTTTCTAGTCTTTACAAGGACGGTAAATTCCAAGAAATCAGCCAAAAATGGTTTGGAGAAGATGTAGCAACCAAAGAAGTAAAAGAAGGACAGTAAGATAAAATAGTGGCTGAGACTACGTTTTGATTAGCAAAACGTAGTTTTTTTGTAATCTAGGAAAACGATAATAGCGATTGAATCTGGATAATTGAATATGGAATAGCCCACTGTGATTTCTAAAACATTGTTAAAAATTGATTTGACTTCCAAAATTAAAATGTGCTGTAATGAAATGCTGATGTAACTGTTTTAGAAACAATAAAACGCATAATATCAAGGTTTTTGCACCTTACATTATGCGTTTTTGTAATTTTAAGACTTGTTAGCTGATTTTTTACAATCCAGCAAAGTCCTTGATTTCTTGTGCTGACATTGAAGAGTCGCAACGGACGTTGATTTGTCCATCTGCAACGTGAACAAATCCTGGTACAGTTGGGATTCCGTAGCGTGAGCGGAATGCTTGCAACTCATTGAGTTGGCTTGCTTCTTCACTATTGATGAAGTAGATGTGAGCTTTGGTTTCAGCTACGACACCTGCCAAAGTACCTGCAAATTTACGGCAGTAAGGGCAAGTTTTACGACCGATAAAGAAAGTGGCAGTTTCTTTTTTATCAAGAGCTTCTTGCGCACGCGCAACTGTAGTGACTTCAAGGTCTTTAATGTTATCTAAAAATTGTTCCATGAGATTACCTCGCTTTCATTGATAAGTCTAGTATGCCATAAAGTTTCTAAAATTGCTTAGATTTGATACGAAAAAAAGATGAGATTGTTTGGTCTCATCTTTTTAGGTCTTTATTTTATAAAAGCATTGATTTCTGCTTCGATGTTAGCAATTTTAGCTTGTGATTCTTCGTTGGTTTCACCTACAACTGCAATGTAGAACTTGATTTTTGGTTCTGTCCCTGAAGGGCGAACGGCAATCCATGAACCGTCAGCAAGTGTGTATTTCAACACATCGCTTGGAGGAGTTGTCAAGTTTGTAACAGTACCGTCAGCAGCAGTAGCTGTTTGAGCTTTGAAGTCTTCTACGACAGTGATAGCTGTTGTGTTCCATTCTTTTGGAGCATTGTTACGGAATTTAGCCATAATCGCTTTGATTTGTTCAGCACCATCGACACCTGAAAGGGTAACAGAGATTGTCTTTTCTGCGTAGTAGCCGTACTCTTTGTAGATTTCTTCGATACCGTCAGCAAGTGTCAAACCACGTGAACGGTAGTAGGCAGCAAGTTCAGCAACGACAAGAACAGCTTGGATAGCGTCTTTATCACGTACAAATGGTTTAATCAAGTAACCGAAGCTTTCTTCAAATCCCATCATGTAAGTGTGATTGTGTTTTTCTTCGAATTCTTGGATTTTTTCAGCGATGAATTTGAAACCAGTCAAGACGTTGAACATAGTTGCGCCATAGCTTTCAGCAATCTTCGTTACCAAGTCAGTTGATACGATAGATTTGCAAAGGGCTGCATTTTCAGGAAGAGTTCCAGCATTTTTATGAGCTTCCAAGATGTATTTAGCCATGATAGCACCGATTTGGTTACCTGAAAGGTTGAGGTAGCTACCATCTTTTTGAAGAACTTCAACACCAACACGGTCAGCGTCTGGGTCAGTTGCCACAAGAACATCTGCACCAACTTGACGACCAAGTTCTTCAGCAAGGGCAAAGGCTGCTTGGCTTTCTGGGTTTGGAGATTTTACAGTTGAGAAGTCAGGATCAGCAGTTGCTTGCGCTTCAACGACTTGAACTGAGTCAAATCCTGCTTGGGCAAGAGCACGACGAGCCAACATTTCACCAGTACCATGAAGTGGTGTGTAGACAATTTTCATGTCTTTACCGAATTCTTCAATCAAGGCTGGGTTGATGTTTACGTCCTTAACTTCTTTAAGGTATTCTACGTCAACAGCTTCGCCGATAACTTCAATCAAGCCAGAAGCCTTTTCAGATTCCACATCAGCAACTTCAACTGCAAATGGGTTTTCGATTGCACGGATATAAGTAGTCAAAGCGTCCGCGTCGTGTGGAGGCATTTGTCCACCGTCTTCACCGTAAACCTTGTAACCGTTAAATGGAGCAGGGTTGTGGCTGGCTGTGACCATGATACCTGCGAAACAGTTGAGGTGACGAACTGCAAATGATAGTTCTGGAGTTGGACGAAGGCTTTCAAATACGTAAGATTTGATGCCGTGTTTAGCAAGAACTGCCGCAGATTCAAAGGCAAATTCAGGTGAGAAGTGACGGCTGTCGTAGGCAATTGCCACACCGCGTTCTTTTTCATTTCCACCTTTTGACTCAATCAAACGAGCCAATCCTTCAGTAGCTTGGCGAACAACGTAGATGTTGATGCGGTTTGTACCAGCACCAATCAAGCCACGCATACCTGCAGTACCAAATTCAAGATTTGTATAGAAGGCATCTTCCTTAGTTTTTTCATCCATATTTTCCAAATCTTGACGAAGGTAGTCAGGAAGCTCCGCAAAATCAACCCATTTCTGGTAATTTTCTTGGTAAGACATTCAAATTCTCCTTTTTGTAAATTGTTTTAACCGTTCACATTATAGCACTTTTTAGCATTTTAGTAAAACGGTAGCATAAGTTTTTAGTCAATGAGCGAAGAAGACTGTACTATTCATAATTTTGATTTAAGTGTGTTCATTACAAACCGAAATGACAAGTCAAGTTTATCCTATTTGTAGTCTCTAAAAAATTGAAATTAAACCTTATTCGTTGTATAATTTAAAATGAGGATTATTGTATAAGATCTGTTATAATCCCGACTTTATCACTT
>NZ_VMMK01000083.1:0-8180 GCF_013277255.1 Streptococcus sp. 2154 | reverse complement strand
ATGAAGGAGGGATTTTTTGGCGATAAAACGGATAGTTCAACCTTAATCAAAAACGAAGTTCGTATGATGATGAGCTGTATCGCCTACAATCTCTATCTTTTTCTCAAACATCTAGCTGGAGGTGACTTCCAAACTTTAACAATCAAACGCTTCCGCCATCTTTTTCTTCACATGGTGGGAAAATGTGTTCGAACAGGACGCAAGCAGCTCCTCAAATTGTCTAGTCTCTATGCCTATTCCGAATTGTTTTCAGCACTTTATTCTAGGATTAGAAAAGTCAACCTGAATCTTCCTGTTCCTTATGAACCACCTAGAAGAAAAGCGTCGTTAATGATGCATTAAAGAACAGTCGAGATGAAAAAATCGTGTGACGCACCAAGGGAGGAGTCTGCCCTTTTGAGGAAATCTAGCGAGGAAAAATGATACTGGAACAGCAGAAAGTAAAACTGGCCTCATGAGGAGGAAGAAAGTGGCTCATGAGGTCAGGGGTTTTGTAAGTTACATCTAGTTGAGAGAGGTATGAATGATTTGGGGTTAAGTCTTATTCTTAGCGGTTATTTATATTGTTTAATAGCGCTGATATTTCATCAATGATGTTTGACTTTGTGATTTTGGTAGTGGTTCAATTTGATTGCTACTATTTTTGATGGTGTGAATGTTCTGACAATGTACCCCAGCTAACTACGAAAGTTTTTGACTCTATATTTTTAATGTGTATTAAAAAATAAATTAACACATATTAATTTTTCTTGACTTAAATTTAAAAAATGATATACTATTTTTATGGAGAGCTAACAATTATATATAAATGTACTACTCTATTTCCTAGATAATACTTAGTAAAACTTTTTATAACAAAGGCTAGCAAAGTTAAAGTTTTCTATCTATTGGAAGTTAAATAAATATGTAAGGAATTAAAATGAAAAAAAGTACAGTATTGTCATTAACCACAGCTGCAGTTATTTTAGCAGCCTATGCCCCTAATGAGGTAGTCTTAGCAGATATATCTAGCTCTGAAGATGCTTTAAATATCTCTGATAAAGAAAAAGTAGTAGTAGATAAGGAAACAGAAAATAAAGAGAAACATGAAGAGATTCATCATGCTATAGAAGCTTCAAAGGATACTGAAGAAAAGAAAACAACAATTATTGAGGAAAAAGAAGTTGTTAGTAAAAATCCTGTGATAGACAATAGCACTAGCAATGAAGAAGCAACAAGCAAAGAAGAAAATTCCAATCAATCCCAAGGAGATAAAGCGGACTCGTCTGCAAGTAAAGACTCAGAAAGTCCCAAAAAAGAGGATAGACTTGTCTATATTGCTGAATTTAAAGATGAAGAGTCTAGAGAAAAAGCAATCAAGGGACTATCCAGTCTTAAGAATACAAAAGTTTTATATACTTATGATAGAATTTTTAACGGTAGTGCCATAGAAACAACTCCAGATAACTTGGACAAAATTAAACAAATAGAAGGTATCTCATCGGTTGAAAGGGCACAAAAAGTCCAACCCATGATGAATCATGCCAGAAAGGAAATTGGAGTTGAGGAAGCTATTGATTACCTAAAGGCCATTAATGCTCAATTTGGAAGAAATTTTGATGGCAGAGGTATGGTCATTTCAAATATCGATACTGGAACAGATTATAGGCATAAGGCTATGAGAATCGATGATGATGCCAAAGCCTCAATGAGATTTAAAAAAGAAGACTTAAAAGGCACTGATAAAAATTATTGGTTGAGTGATAAAATCCCTCATGCTTTTAATTATTATAATGGTGGTAAAATTACCGTAGAAAGAGCTGATGATGGAAGTGATTATTTTGATCCCCATGGGATGCATATTGCAGGGATTCTTGCTGGAAATGATACTGAAAAAGACATCAAGAACTTTAATGGCATAGATGGAATTGCACCTAATGCACAGATCTTCTCTTATAAAATGTACTCTGACGCAGGATCTGGGTTCGCAGGGGATGAAACAATGTTTCATGCTATTGAAGATTCCATCAAACACAACGTTGATGTTGTTTCGGTATCATCTGGTTTTACAGGAACAGGTCTTGTAGGTGAGAAATATTGGCAAGCTATTAGAGCATTAAGAAAAGCAGGCATTCCAATGGTTGTCGCTACGGGTAACTATGCGACTTCTGCTTCAAGTTCTTCTTGGGATTTAGTGGCAAATAATCATCTGAAAATGACCGACACTGGAAATGTAACGCGAACAGCAGCACATGAAGATGCGATAGCGGTTGCATCTGCTAAAAATCAAACAGTTGAGTTTGATAAAGTTAACATAGGTGGAGAAAGTTTTAAATACAGAAATATAGGGGCCTTTTTCGATAAGAATAAAATCACAACAAATGAAGATGGTTCAAAAGCTCCTAGTAAATTGAAATTTGTATATATAGGCAAGGGCCAAGACCAAGATTTGATAGGTTTGGATCTTAAGGGCAAAATTGCAGTAATGGATAGAATTTATACAAAGGATTTAAAAAATGCTTTTAAAAAAGCTATGGATAAGGGTGCACGCGCCATTATGGTTGTAAATACTGTAAATTACTACAATAGAGATAATTGGACAGAGCTTCCAGCTATGGGATATGAAGCGGATGAAGGTACTAAAAGTCAAGTGTTTTCAATTTCAGGAGATGATGGTGTAAAGCTATGGAACATGATTAATCCTGATAAAAAGACTGAAGTCAAAAGAAATAATAAAGAAGATTTTAAAGATAAATTGGAGCAATACTATCCAATTGATATGGAAAGTTTTAATTCCAACAAACCGAATGTAGGTGACGAAAAAGAGATTGACTTTAAGTTTGCACCTGACACAGACAAAGAACTCTATAAAGAAGATATCATCGTTCCAGCAGGATCCACATCTTGGGGGCCAAGAATAGATTTACTTTTAAAACCCGATGTTTCAGCACCTGGTAAAAATATTAAATCCACGCTTAATGTCATTAATGGTAAATCAACTTATGGCTATATGTCAGGAACCAGTATGGCAACTCCAATCGTAGCAGCTTCTACTGTTTTGATTAGACCGAAGTTAAAGGAAATGCTTGAAAGACCTGTATTGAGAAATCTTGAGGGAGATGACAAAATAGACCTTACAAGTCTTACAAAAATTGCTCTACAAAATACTGCGCGACCGATGATGGACGCAACGTCTTGGAAAGAAAAAAGCCAATACTTTGCATCACCTAGACAACAGGGAGCAGGCCTAATTAATGTGGCCAATGCTTTGAGAAATGAAGTTGTAGCGACTTTCAAAAACAAGGATTCTAAAGGTTTGGTAAACTCTTATGGTTCTATTTCTCTTAAAGAAATAAAAGGAGAAGAAAAATATTTTACAATTAAGCTTCACAATACATCAAACAGACCTTTGACCTTTAAAGTTTCAGCATCAGCGATAACTACAGATTCTCTAACTGATAGATTAAAGCTGGATGAAACATACAAAGATGAAAAATCTCCAGATGGTAAGCAAATTGTTCCAGAAATCCATCCAGAAAAAATCAAAGGAGCAAATATCACATTTGAGCATGATACTTTCACTATAGGCGCAAATTCTAGCTTTGATTTGAATGCGGTTATAAATGTTGGAGAGGCTAAAGACAAAAATAAATTTGTAGAATCATTTATTCATTTTGAGTCAGTGGAAGAAATGGAAGCTCTAAACTCTAACGGGAAGAAAATAAACTTCCAACCTTCTTTGTCGATGCCTCTAATGGGATTTGCTGGGAATTGGAACCACGAACCAATCCTTGATAAATGGGCCTGGGAAGAGGGTTCAAAATCAAAAACAATGGAAGGTTATGATGATGATGGTAAACCAAAAATTCCAGGAACCTTAAATAAGGGAATTGGTGGAGAACATGGTATAGATAAATTTAATCCAGCAGCTGTTATTCAAAACAGAAAAGATAAAAATATTACATCACTAGACCAAGACCCAGACCTATTTGCCTTTAACAACCAAGGTATTCATGCAGAATCCACTAGTGGATCTAATGTTGCTAACATTTATCCTTTAGATTCAAATGGAAATCCTCAAGATGCTCAACTTGAAAGAGGATTAACCCCTTCTCCACTTGTATTAAGAAGTGCAGAAGAAGGATTGATTTCAATAGTAAATACAAATAAAGAGGGAGAAAATCAAAGAGACTTAAAAGTCATTTCGAGAGAACACTTTATTAGAGGAATTTTAAATTCTAAAAGCAATGATGCAAAGGGAATCAAATCATCTAAACTAAAAGTTTGGGGTGATTTGAAGTGGGATGGACTCATCTATAACCCTAGAGGTAGAGAAGAAAATGAACCAGAAAGTAAGGATAACCAAGATCCAGCTACTAGGATAAGAGGACAATTTGAATCAATAGCTGAGGGTCAATACTTCTACAAATTCAAATATAGATTAACCAAGGATTATCCATGGCAAGTTTCTTATATACCAGTAAAAATTGATAATACAGCTCCAAAAATTATTTCAATTGATTTTTCTAATCCAGATAAAATTAAATTAATCGCAAAAGATACCTACCACAAGGTAAAGGATGAGTACAAACACGAAACCTTGTTTGCTAGAGACCAAAAAGAACATCCTGAGAAATTTGAAGAAGTAGCCAACGAAGTATGGTACGCAGGTGCAGCTCTTGTTGATAAGTATGGAGATGTTGAGAAAAGTCTTGATGTAACTTACGCCGGAGAGGGTGAGGGAAGAAATAGGAAGCTTGATAAAGATGGAAATACTATCTACGAAATTAGCGGAGCAGGAGATTTAAGAGGAAAAATCATCGAAGTAATCGCCCTAGATGGTGCAAGCAACTTCACCAAAATCCATAGAATTAAATTTGATGACCAAGCTGATGAAAAAGGAATGATTTCTTATTACCTAGTAGATCCTGACAAAGATGCTTCTAAATATGAAAAACTAGGTGAAATTTCTGAAGAAAAACTCAAAAATGCAAAGAGCCCAGAGGAAAATACCAATAATAATCAAGCTAAGGATGAAGATTCAAAACCAGCTGAAGAAAGTTCAGTTGAGGGAGAAGCTAGCCTTGAAATAAATAAAACTATTTCAACAATTAGAAACTTTGAAAATAAAGACCTAAAGAAACTCATTAAAAAGAAATATAGGGAAGAATATGACTTTGTAACTGGTGGAAAAAGAACAGTAGAGCTTGATTATCAATATGACGATGAAGGAAATATAACTGCCTATGAAGATAAGAGTGCTCTAGAATATGAAACTGAGAAACTTGATGATGTTAAATCAAAACTTGGTGGAGTATTAAGCCCATCAAAGGATGGACATTTTGAAATTCTTGGAAAAGTAAGTAATGTATCCAAAAATGCTAAGGCTTACTATGGCAATGACTTCAAATTAATAGAAATTAAGGCAAGTAAATACGACCCACAAACTAAAACTCTAACCTTTGACTTATTTGCAAACACAAATGATGTAGTCGATGGTCTATCCTTTACGGGTGATATGAATATCCTTGTAAAAGATAAGGGTGAAACAAAAGCTAAAACTAAAATTAGAATGCCTGAAAAAAATAAGGAAACTAAAACAGAATATCCCTATGCATCAAGTTATGGGAATGTAATCGAATTAGGAGAAGGAGATCTTTCAAAGAACAAACCAAACAATTTAACTGAAATGGAATCTGGTAAAATCTATTCTGATTCAGAAAAACAACAATATCTGTTAAAGGATAACATCATTCTAAGAAAAGGCTATGCACTAAAAGTGACTACCTATAATCCTGGAAAAACGGATATGTTAGCAGGGAATGGAGTTTATAGCAAGGAAGATATAGCAAAAATACAAAAGACCAATCCTAATCTAAGAGTCCTTTCAGAAACAACAATTTATGCTGATAGTAGAAATGTTAAAGATGGAAGAAGCACTCAATCAGTATTAATGTCGGCTTTGGACGGCTTTAACATTGTAAGATATCAAGTGTTTACCTTTAACATGAATGATAAAGGGGAAGCAATCGATAAAGATGGAAATCTTGTGACAGATTCCTCTAAACTTGTATTATTTGGTAAAGATAATAAAGAGTATCATGGGGAGGAATATTCTAATGTAGAAGCTATAAAAGAAGATGGCTCCATGTTATTTATTGATACCAAACCAGTAAACCTTTCAATGGATAAGAACTACTTTAATCCATCTAAATCTAATAAAATTTATGTACGAAATCCAGAATTTTATTTAAGAGGTAAGATTTCTGATAAGGGTGGTTTTAACTGGGAATTGAGAGTTAATGAATCGGTTGTAGATAATTATTTAATCTACGGAGATTTACACATTGATAACACTAGAGATTTTAACGTTAAGCTTAATGTTAAAGACGGTGACATCATGGACTGGGGAATGAAAGACTATAAAGCAAACGGATTTCCAGATAAGGTAACAGATATGGATGGAAATGTTTATCTTCAAACTGGCTATAGCGATTTGAATGCGAAAGCAGTTGGAGTCCACTATCAGTTTTTATATGATAATGTTAAACCCGAAGTAAACATTGATCCTAAGGGAAATACTAGTATCGAATATGCTGATGGAAAATCTGTAGTCTTTAACATCAATGATAAAAGAAATAATGGATTCGATGGTGAGATTCAAGAACAACATATTTATGTAAATGGAAAAGAATATACATCATTTGATGATATTAAACAACTAACAGATAAAACACTAAATATTAAGATTCTTGTAAAAGATTTCGCAAGAAATACAACCGTAAAAGAATTTATTTTAAATAAAGATACGGGAGAAATGAGCGAATTAAAACCTCATAGGGTGACTGTGACCATTCAAAATGGAAAAGAAATGAGTTCTCAGATAGTGCCGGAAGAAGATTTTATTTTACCTGTCTATAAGGGTGAATTAGAAAAAGGCTATCAATTTGATGGTTGGGAAATTGCTGGTTTCGAAGGTAAAAAAGACGCTGGCTATGTTATTAATCTATCAAAAGATACCCTTATAAAACCTGTATTCAAGAAAATAGAGGAGAAAAAGGAGGAGGAAAATAAACCTACTTTTGATGTATCCAAAAAGAAAGATAAGGTGCAAGCAAATCATAATCAATTAGATGAAAGTCACAGAAAAGAGGATTTACAAAGAGAAGATCATTCACACAAATTTGATTCAACTAAAGATGTCAAAACTACAGTTCCTGTACAAGTAAATTATAGTCAATTAGATGAAAGTCAAAGATCTGATTCAACTAAGGATGTTACAGCTCCAGTTCCTGATAAAAATGATAAAAACTTTGAAAATGAGAAGGAAGTTTATCTTAATGAACCAGAGAACATAGCTAATAAAGATACCAATATTGATAGTAAATCAACTACTAACAATGATAGGTTGCCAAAAACCGGAACAGTTAGCGAAGTCTTCACGTCATTGGTTGCCGGAATAATGTTTACCTTAGGTGCATTTCTTGGATTAAAGAAAAAAGATTAAGATTAAGACAAAAGCTATAGATGAAAAAATGGTTTATGTACTGAGATGGTGTGATGATGAAACAGTTTTGTGAAAATAGCTATTTATAACTCAATTATTTAGTTTACTTTACTATTGATACTCTTTTTGGATTTATTAATAGACTTAGTTTAGATAACTAATGAATTGATTGAAAGGGTTAGTATTGACAAATATTGATTAGCAAATAGAGTCTTTCAAAATTTAAAGGCTAATAGAGGTGATGAGACAATTTCAAGGAATTAAGTAGCGTTTGGTTGCTTAATTCCTTTTCATTTGGGAGGTAGTTTTTCACCTGCTTCGTAACCGCCCAATAACGAAGTATAGTAGTAACCGCCCAATAACGAAGTATATTGAAAAATCTCCAGACTAGAGAACTCACGGATAGTTCCTAATCTGGAGATTTCTTATTTGCACTTTTCTTGTACAACTTTAGTCCATGGTAAATAAGCCTCTAAAACCTCTTTGTTTACGAGAGTTTCCTCGTTTGGAAGACATTCTAGAAGATAGGATAGATATTTTTCACTATTTAGTTGATGACGTTTAGCTGTTTCCAACAAACTCATAATAATAGCTGTTGCTTTAGCTCCTTCAAAACTTTGAGAAAACAACCACCCTCGCTTTTTAAAATTTAGCTTAGGCTAAAAGAGTCCACCGGACTCTTTTACTACGTCCC
>NZ_VMMK01000082.1:0-506 GCF_013277255.1 Streptococcus sp. 2154 | reverse complement strand
CTAACAGTCTCTACGGAACAGCCAAGTAAATCACATAATGTATTGCCAAATACAGGAACAGAATCAAATGCGACTCTTGCTTCTCTAGGACTTCTTGGTATGCTAAGTGGACTCGGATTTGCGTTTAGAAAGAAAAAAGAAGACTAAAATAAAAGTTTAGTCAAGCTGATATACATTCTTCTGTATTTTAAAAATGAGCCCTATTAATTCTGCTGATTATTTTAGGAATCGAGTACATTAGATAAAAAGCGAACAATTTTAGAATTGTTCGCTTTTTAAATGGCTCTTTGTCAACTGTAGTGTAACGGTAACCGTCCAATAACGAAGTATATTGAAAAATCTCCAGATTAGTGAACTCACGGATAGTTCCTAATCTGGAGATTTCTTATTTGCACTTTTCTTGTACAACTTTAGTCCATGGTAAACAAGCCTCTAAAACCTCTTTGTTTACGAGAGTCTGCTAGTTTGGGGGTCGCTTCAAAAAATTTCCTTCTCACATGCGCCCA
>NZ_VMMK01000081.1:0-15754 GCF_013277255.1 Streptococcus sp. 2154 | reverse complement strand
AACAGCCCAGACAACGGTAGGATGGAGTCCTTCTTTGGGATTCTGAAATCGGAAATGTTTTACGGTTATGAGAAGTCGTTTCAGTCGCTTAAGCAATTGGAACAAGCTATTGTAGACTATATTGATTACTACAACAACAAGAGAATTAAGGTAAAACTAAAAGGACTTAGCCCTGTGCAGTACAGAACTAAATCCTTTGGATAAATTAATTGTCTAACTTTTGGGGTCAGTACAGAAAATCCTTGGTCGTATGCGTTTTATTATGGGAAAATGTACTTGACCTCTGTATTTCATTTTGAAAATGACAAAATCCTGAGTTTAGAGTTCTCAGGATTTTTCGTTTACTGTTGTGGTTGTTGTTGAGGGGTCTGTGGAGCTGGAGTTTGATTGGCTCCGGGTGTATTTGGCGCTTGGTTTTGACCATTGGTACTAGCATCAGGACTTGTGGCTGGTGCTTGATTTTGACTATTATTACTAGCATCAGGACTTGTAGTTGGTGCTAGGCTAGTAGAGCCTTCTGTACTTGTTGAGGAGTTTTCGGTTGAAGATGATTGGGATGTTGTTTCAGTCCAAGTCGGTCTTGCTCCATTTTGGAAAACAAACTGCCCATTTCGATAGATACCATCTGGTATATTCCAATCCTCTGGATTGCTTCCTTCAGACAGGTAGGTCATCATAGAGCGGTAAACTTTGGCAGCGACCGTAAGGCCATTGCCTACAAGTGGTGTCAGACGGTTAGAATAGCCTGTCCATACAGCCATTGAATATTTACGCGTATAGCCAGCAAATAGTTCATCAGGTGCTACAAACTGAGAGGTCTTGATGTGGTTTTCAATTTCCTCGTCTGTATAGTTAGAGGTTCCTGTTTTACCAGCCTGAGGGAGCCAAGCAAGATAGGCATTTCGTCCAGTTCCATAAGTCAAGACTGTTTTCATCATGTCGGTCATCATATAGGCTGTCGTTTCCTTCATGGCACGAGTTCCGACATTAGAGAGCTCTTTTTCACTCCCATCACTAAAGACGACTTTATGGATATACATTGGCTTATAGTAAGTTCCACCATTTGCAAAGGCAGCGTAAGCAGCAGCCATCTTTTCACTACTTGCTCCATATTTTTTGTCTGATTCGGTTGTGTTACTTGAAATGGCATTTGAGTAGTGAAGACTTGGGTAGTCGATTCCGAGACCATTTAGGAAAGTCTTGGCGCGGTTGAGTCCGACCTTGTTTAGCGTTTCCACGGCTGGGACGTTTCGCGATTGTTGCAGGGCGTATTGCAAGGTGATGTTGCCAAAGTAGCCCCTATCCCAGTTATAGACAGGGGTATCTGTCCCAGGATAGTTATAGGGCTCATCGTGAACGATAGTAGCAGTTGAATCGTAGACACCGTACTCCAAGGCAGGAGCATAGTCTGTGATCGGTTTCATAGTTGATCCCCAGTCGCGGTTTGTTTCCACTGCTTGGTTAATTCCGAAGGAAACATTACTTGACTGATGTCGTGCTCCTAGCTGGGCAATGACTTTACCGTTAGAAACATCGACAATGGTAGAAGCGACTTGCAATTCATCGTCTGGATAGGCAACGTATTCGTCTGTATTGTAAATATCCCACAGATGTTTTTGAGCTTCTTGGTCTACATTTGTGTAGACATCCATCCCAGTTGTGAGCAGGTTATAGCCTGTTTCTTCTTCAACTTGATTGATGACTTCCTTGAGGTAATTATCCATGTAAGCAGGGTAATTACTTGCTGATTTGAGACTTTGTAGTCCATCAGTAATTGGTGTGTTGACTGCTTTCTCATACTGTTCAGCAGAGATGTAGCCTTGATTTTTCATTTCAGATAAGACCAAGTTTCGGCGGTTTTGGGCTGCTTCTGGATGTGAATAGGGGTCATATTGGTTTGGTGCCTGAGGCATTCCAGCCAGCAAGGCTAACTGAGGTAAACTTAAATTATTGAGGTCTTTACCATAGTAGTTTTGAGCGGCTGTCTGCATTCCATAGTTGCCATTAGACATGTAGACCTTATTTATATAGTAGGTCAAGATTTCTTGCTTGGTTGCTTTTTGTTCTAACTGAATCGCTAACCAAGCTTCCTGAGCCTTACGAGAAATAGTCTGGTCGGAAGTCGAGGTTGAAAAGTAAGTCAACTTAATCAACTGTTGGGTGAGAGTTGATCCACCTTGGAGGGAATTGCTTTGCAGATTGCGCAAGAAAGCTCCCAGGATACGGATGGTATCAATCCCCCTGTGGTCGAAGAAGCGATGGTCTTCGATAGAAACGATTGCCTTAACCAAATCTGTGGGAATATCATTAGCTTGGGCATTGACGCGGCGTTCAGAACCCAAGTCGGCAATGAGTTGATTTTTATTGTCGTAGATTTTACTAGAAGTTGTTGCAACTAGTTTACTCTCGGATAGGGTAGGAGCCTTGCTAACGTAGTAGAAAAAAACTCCTCCGCCTAAGACGATGGTTGCGATAACCAAGCTTAAGAAGCTAATGCCCAGATACTTGATTAGGCGCAGAATCGTTGGTTTGTTCATCTTGTTTTACCACCTAATAAATATTCTTTGATAACATTGAGATAAGGAATTTGAGGGAAGGCACTAGCCTTGATTTCATATCCATATTCTCGAATATATCCAAGTGGCATTGATTTTTGTCCCTTATCTTGATGATAGAAGCGAATCAAATCGAATGCCGGCAATAAGTAGGTTTCTTGCTGAGAAGAAAAGTGAAGAAGGACAAAGCAGATTCCTTGTTGGGCAAGGACTTGTTCCATATGCTGAATCTGATGTGGATGAAAATTTTTCATCGGAATCGCACGTTTTTGTTTTGTTTCCTTGGCTTCAAAGTCGATGTAATATCCATTATAAACGCCAGAATAGTCCGTCGTTGAAGCTTGTCGAAAATAGGCTTCAACAATCTTGGCACGACTTCGTTGTGGATAGTCCACTCGTACGATTTGAATAGGGGTTGGTTTCTTGTGTATAACAGCCAAGCCCTGAGACAAATAGTAGTCGTTGGTAGCATTGATCATCTTTTCAAAAGACATTCCTCGATTTGCGAAATTTTTGGGTTGAGAAAGAGATGTTTGTCTTTTTTGTGATGAAAGTTTATGTGGATAGTTGACCATAATTCTCCTTATTGGTGCAATAATATCACTTTATTATACCATAAATTTGCACAGAAAGGGTTAAAAATGACTATAGCTTTTATCACAAGATATTTTTTCGCTTCATTCATATTCAGTTGGATCCTTTTCATATGACTATTCTACCAAATGGGATATTTTCACGTTCGATTTACTAAAGACATTATCACATTCGAATCACAACGTAGTATAAAAAATATAAATATCATTTGATTTAATTTTATAAATGTTATATAATGATGTCGAAAGCGCTTTACAAACAAGATATAATCTAGAGTCGTAATTATATAGGCTTGATTTTAGCTTTATTGTTTTATTGATTCGGAACATTCTTCTAGTAATTAACTACAGACTGATTAAACTTGGGATTGAAATTATCTCCATACTTATATATTTTGAAGGAATCTCTATGAAAGACATTATTCGGATACTATCTATTGGCTTTTTATGGATTCTGTTGATAGCAAATGTAGTGCATGCAGCAACTGCGATTACTTATAATGGACAGGGAATAAGAGGTAAATATTCAATACAAGCTTGGTACACTAACCGTAGAAGAACCTATACTGTTAATCATAACCAAACTCCTAGACCTGGGAGTGGGAACGTAGGGTTTAGAGTTTCTGTTGTGAGTCGTTCATGGATTGGTGGTAAAATATATGCATCATCTGTTTATTATGGAAAAACTAGTGGAACAATTAGTGTTGATCTAAATTCAGGTACTTATGGATTATATTTCAATACTGAGGGTAGAGGTTTATATAATATTTCAGGTAGTGTGGCTTATTAATTGAGTATTTATTTGGATAAGTCTTTTATTAACTATTTTATAATTTTTTAGTTTAATACTCTTCCTTACTAATCATATCAATTGGTTTTTATAGTAAAATGAAACTAGAATAGTACAACATAATTTCTAAAGCATTGTTAGAAATTAATTTGAATGCCTCAAATGATTTATCCTCATCTTATTTCAATTTACTATAGTTTCTTTGTGAGTTTTGATGTAGAAAAGTATTTTGTGATGGATTATAAAGATTGAATAGATATAAGTTATTTTAAAACATACTTTTAAAGAGAATTTGGTAATAATAAGTGAATTATTATCAATTAAAAATAAGTTTGGTAAAAAATCTTTACAATCAGAAAACCGTATATTATCACGATTTTAAAATCTTTGATCATATACGGTTTATTATTGAAATATTTGTTTTCTCTTAAAATTGATGCTTTTATAAAATTAAAAAGCAATATAGGTAGTAGATATTTTCATAGATTTGTTACTGATTTTGTCAGTATTATCTACAACCTCGAAAAAGGATACTATTCAAACTGTGCTTAGTTCTTTTGTTTTCTGTTTACTATGAGTTTTCACCTGGCCTTCTTTAAAATCAAAGTTTACATGTTTTGTTGACAGTTTGCGTAATAAACATCGGAATTTAAATATATACTTTAAACAAATGCCTATCATTAGTACATATTATAAAAAATGATGCTCTTTCTGATTTTAAAGGAATGTAAATAGAATATCTAAGATTTGTAGTTTTATTTTATGTAATGAATTATCTTTTTTCCTAATCTGCTATCATGGATATTGCTTCCAATTATAAAACCTATTGTGTTTGTAAATATATCTCCTATATCAAAGAATCCGAGATGAAATACATATTGTGAGGTTTCTATTATTGTTATGAAAAAGATAAAACGCATGACTGTTTTAAAATTAAATTTAAATAATCCTCCTATTGGGATAAAAATTACAATATTTAAAAGAGGAATTGTTGAATCAATTAAAAGTGAATCTTTGATAAACTCAACGAGATTAAAGTTAACTCCCTGAATACCTAAATTTTTAAAAAGTAGCGAATAAACAAGAATTAAACAGTAAAGAAAATAAGATATTCTTATCAATCTAGTATCAAGTCTGTGCGTATAGCTAGATCTTAGGAAAGTGAATAAAAACAATGTTAGAATTAGAATGATGAATAGAGGTCTCCAGAAATCAGAGCCACCGGTAGGAAAACTAAAGATAGAGATGAATTGGAAGTAAAGGTATTCCATAAAAAACCATCTACAAATTAGGAGGGAAATAGCTAAATTTAAAAAATCAAGTATATATATTTTTTTCATTTTATAATCTCCTAAATTTCATTTATATACCATATTATATCATAAATTTGCACAGAAAGGGTTAAAAATGGCTACAGCTTTGGTTTTAGGCTATTCTGCTTTTGATTTGGGTTTGTTTTCTGACAAGGATCCTCGTCTTAAATTGATTAAAAAAGCGATACGTAAAGATTTAGAGGCTATGGCAGCAGATGGGGTGTCTTGGCTTGTATTTACAGGGACTTTAGGCTTTGAATATTGGGTTCTAGAGGTTGCGCAGGAGATGAAAACCGAATATGGTTTTCAGTTGGCCACCATTTTTGCTTTTGAAACCCATGGGGAAAATTGGAATGAAGCCAATCAGATGAAACTGAGCCGTTTTAAGCAGGTAGACTTTGTCAAATATGCTTATTCTCGCTATGAACACAAGGGGCAGTTAAGAGATTATCAGCAGTTTTTACTGGAAAATACGAATAGTTCCTATCTTTTTTATGATGAAGAAAATGAAACGAAATTAGCTTATTTTTACCAAAAGATGAAAAATCAAGAGGACTATTTTATAAAGAGATTAACATTTGATCAATTAAATGAACTTGCTGAAAATTTTTCCGAAAATTGAAGCTTTGACCTTGATTTTTGTTTGCCTTTTTTTATATAATAATACTAGCAATCGAGAATGGAGAGAGACATGGCAAGTATTATTTTTTCAGCAAAAGATATTTTTGAACAAGAGTTTGGGCGTGAAGTCCGTGGCTATAGTAAGGTAGAAGTTGATGAGTTTTTAGACGATGTCATCAAGGACTATGAAACCTATGCTGCCTTGGTCAAGTCACTTCGTCAGGAGATTGCGGATTTGAAGGAAGAATTAACTCGTAAACCGCAAGTGAGCTCGGCTCCAAGTCCTAGTCACCCAGATCCAATTGATGTGGCTGCTTCATCTTCTATGACGAATTTTGATATTTTGAAACGCTTGAATCGTCTTGAAAAAGAAGTATTCGGTAAACAAATTTTAGACAATACTGATTTGTAATTCAGGTCTTGTTACATGCAATTTTTGGATAATCGCGTGAGGAGAATTGCTTCTCATGAGGAAAGTCCATGCTAGCACAGGCTGTGATGCCTGTAGTGTTTGTGCTAGGCGAAACCATAAGCCTAGGGACGAGAAATCGTTACGGCAGTTGAAATGGCTAAGTCTTTTGATAGGTCAGAGTAGGCTTGAAAGTGCCACAGTGACGGAGTCTTTCTGGAAACGGAGAGAGTGGAACGCGGTAAACCCCTCAAGCTAGCAACCCAAATTTTGGTCGGGGCATGGAGTACACGGAAACGAACGTAGTATTCTGACTGCTATCAGCTGGAGCTGTTAGTGGTAGACAGATGATTATCGAAGGAAGTGGTCCTAGTCACTTCTGGAACAAAACATGGCTTATAGAAAATTGCATATAGGTTGGGGCTGAGAAATTTTCTCAACCTCATTTTTTAAAGTGGACATATAGAAAGGTCTTGTAAGACTGTAACATGAAAAAAGAATTTAATTTAATTGCAACTGTGGCAGCAGGTCTTGAAGCTGTTGTAGGACGAGAAGTGCGAGAGTTGGGCTACGATTGTCAGGTTGAAAATGGTCGTGTTCGTTTTCAAGGAGACGTGAGAGCTATTATCGAAACCAACCTCTGGCTTCGGGCAGCAGATCGTATCAAAATCATCGTAGGAACGTTCCCAGCTAAGACTTTTGAAGAGCTGTTTCAGGGAGTTTTCGCCCTAGATTGGGAAAATTATTTACCACTTGGAGCTCGGTTCCCGATTTCAAAAGCCAAATGTGTTAAATCTAAACTTCACAATGAGCCCAGTGTTCAGGCTATTTCTAAGAAAGCTGTTGTCAAGAAATTGCAGAAACACTATGCTCGCCCAGAAAGTATTCCACTGATGGAGAATGGCCCAGAGTTTAAGATTGAGGTCTCTATTCTCAAAGATGTGGCAACTGTCATGATTGATACGACCGGGTCTAGTCTCTTTAAACGTGGCTATCGTACCGAAAAAGGGGGAGCCCCTATCAAGGAAAACATGGCGGCAGCTATTTTACAACTCTCTAACTGGTATCCAGACAAGCCTTTGATTGATCCGACCTGTGGTTCGGGGACTTTCTGTATTGAGGCAGTTATGATTGCTCGAAAGATGGCACCAGGACTTCGTCGCTCTTTTGCCTTTGAGGAATGGAACTGGATTAGTGATCGCTTGATTCAAGAAGTGCGTACAGAAGCGGCTAAAAAAGTAGACCGTGAGCTGGAACTGGATATTATGGGCTGTGATATTGATGCTCGCATGGTGGAAATTGCTAAGGCCAATGCCCAGGCAGCTGGTGTTGCAGGAGATGTTACCTTTAAGCAGATGCGCGTGCAGGATTTACGTTCCGATAAAATCAATGGTGTGATTATTTCCAATCCGCCTTACGGGGAGCGTTTATCAGATGATGCAGGAGTTACCAAGCTCTATACTGAGATGGGGCAAGTATTTGCACCACTGAAAACTTGGAGCAAATTTATCCTGACTAGTGATGAAGCTTTTGAAAGTAAGTATGGTAGCCAAGCAGATAAGAAGCGTAAGTTATACAACGGAACCTTGAAAGTGGATCTGTATCAATATTTTGGTCAGCGTGTCAAACGGCAAGAGGTAAAATAGAAAGGGATACTCATGAGTAAAAAAAGACGAAATCGTCATAAAAAAGAAGGCCAAGAACCGCAATTTGATTTTGATGAAGCAAAAGAGCTAACAGTTGGTCAAGCTATTCGTAAAAATGAAGAAGTGGAAGCAGGAGTCTTGCCTGAGGATTCCATTTTGGACAAGTATGTTAAGCAACACAGAGATGAAATTGAGGCGGATAAGTTTGCGACTCGCCAATACAAAAAAGAGGAGTTAGTTGAAACTCAGAGTCTGGATGATTTAATTCAAGAGATGCGTGAGGCTGTAGAAGAGTCAGAAGCTTCTTCGGAGGAAGTTCCATCTTCTGAAGACATCTTACCACCCTTGCCTCTGGACGATGAGGAGCAAGGCTTGGATCCTCTATTGCTAGAGGATGAAAATCCAACAGAAATGACTGAAGAAGTGGAAGAGGAGCAAAACCTTTCTCGTCTGGAACAAGAAGACTCAGAAAAGAAAAGCAAAAAAGGCTTTGTTTTGACCGCTTTGGCGCTTGTATCAGTAATTATCTGTGTCAGTGCTTATTATGTCTATCGTCAAGTGAATCGCTCGACCAAGGAAATTCAGACTTCTCAATCAACCACAAACACGCAGGCAGAAGTGGAAGAATTTAATAATTTATATGATGCTTTCTACACAGATAGTAATAAAACGGCTTTGAAAAATAGCCAGTTTGATAAACTGACTCAACTCAAAACCTTGCTTGATAAACTGGAAGGTAGTCGTGAACATACGCTAGCCAAATCTAAGTATGATAGTCTAGCAACGCAAATCAAGGCCATTCAAGATGTCAATGCTCAATTTGAGAAACCAGCTATTGTGGATGGTGTCTTGGATACCAATGCCAAAGCCAAATCGGATGCTAAATTTACGGATATTAAAACTGGAAATACGGAGCTTGATAAAGTGCTAGATAAGGCTATCAGCCTTGGTAAGAGCCAGCAAACAAGTACTTCTAGCTCAAGTTCAAGTGAAACTAGTAGCTCAAGCACTAGTCAAACAAGCTCAAATACGACTAGTGAGACAAGCCCAAGTAGTTCAAATGCTGCCTCAAATGAGACTAGAAGTTCTCGTAGCAAAGTCAATATGGGCGTATCAAGTGCGGGTGTTGCTGTTCAAAGAAGTGCCAGTCGTGTTGCCTATAACCAGTCTGCTATTGATGATAGTAACAACTCTGCCTGGGATTTTGCGGATGGTGTCTTGGAACAAATTCTAGCGACTTCACGATCACGTGGCTATATCACTGGAGACCAATATATCCTTGAACGTGTCAATATCGTTAACGGCAATGGTTATTACAACCTCTACAAGCCAGATGGAACCTATCTCTTTACCCTTAACTGTAAGACAGGCTACTTTGTCGGAAATGGCGCTGGTCATGCAGATGACTTGGACTACTAAGCAGTCGTTACAAAATTCTTTCTTTTCAAAAGTAAAAATGATAAAATAAAATAAATGAAACAAGAGGAGTGTCAAATGACAAAAGCTAACTTTGGTGTCGTAGGTATGGCCGTAATGGGTCGTAACCTTGCCCTTAATATTGAATCTCGTGGTTACACAGTTGCTATTTACAACCGTAGTAAAGAAAAAACGGAAGATGTGATTGCTTGCCATCCTGAAAAGAACTTTGTACCAAGCTATGACGTTGAAAGTTTTGTAAACTCAATCGAAAAACCTCGCCGTATCATGCTGATGGTTCAAGCTGGACCTGGTACAGATGCTACTATCCAGGCCCTTCTTCCACACCTTGACAAGGGTGATATCTTGATTGACGGAGGAAACACTTTCTACAAAGATACAATTCGTCGTAATGAAGAATTGGCAAACTCTGGTATCAACTTTATCGGTACTGGGGTTTCTGGTGGTGAAAAAGGTGCCCTTGAAGGGCCTTCTATCATGCCTGGTGGACAAAAAGAGGCCTACGAATTGGTTGCAGATGTTCTTGAAGAAATCTCAGCTAAAGCACCAGAAGATGGCAAACCATGTGTGACTTACATCGGTCCTGATGGAGCTGGTCACTATGTGAAAATGGTTCACAACGGTATCGAGTATGGTGATATGCAATTGATTGCAGAAAGCTATGACTTGATGCAACACTTGCTAGACCTTTCTGCAGAAGACATGGCTGAAATCTTTACTGAGTGGAACAAGGGTGAATTGGATAGCTACTTGATCGAAATCACAGCTGATATCTTGAGCCGTAAAGACGATGAAGGCCAAGATGGACCAATCGTAGACTACATCCTTGATGCCGCAGGTAACAAGGGAACTGGTAAATGGACTAGCCAATCATCACTTGACCTTGGTGTGCCATTGTCGCTAATTACTGAGTCAGTATTTGCTCGCTACATTTCAACTTACAAAGAAGAACGCGTGCATGCTAGCAAGGTTCTTCCAAAACCAGCTGCCTTCAAATTTGAAGGAGATAAGGCTGAATTGATTGAAAAAATCCGTCAAGCCCTTTACTTCTCAAAAATCATCTCATACGCACAAGGTTTTGCGCAATTACGTGTAGCTTCTAAAGAAAATAACTGGAACTTGCCATTTGCAGACATCGCATCTATCTGGCGTGATGGCTGTATCATCCGTTCTCGTTTCTTGCAAAAGATTACAGATGCTTACAACCGTGATGCAGACCTTGCCAACCTTCTTTTGGATGAGTACTTCTTGGATGTTACTGCTAAGTACCAACAAGCAGTGCGTGATATCGTAGCTCTTGCAGTTCAAGCTGGTGTGCCAGTACCAACCTTCTCAGCAGCTATTACTTACTTTGATAGCTACCGTTCAGCTGATCTTCCAGCTAACTTGATCCAAGCGCAACGTGATTACTTTGGTGCCCACACTTACCAACGTAAAGACAAAGAAGGAACCTTCCACTACTCTTGGTATGACGAAAAATAAGTAGGTCTGCCATGGGGAAACGGATTTTATTACTTGAGAAAGAACGAAATCTAGCTCATTTTTTAAGTTTGGAACTCCAAAAAGAGCAATACCGAGTTGATCAGGTTGAGGAGGGGCAAAAAGCCTTCTCCATGGCTCTTCAGACAGACTATGACTTGATTTTATTGAATGCTCATCTGGGGGATATGACAGCCCAGGATTTTGCAGATAAGCTGAGTCGAACTAAGCCAGCCTCAGTCATCATGATTTTAGATCATTGGGAAGACTTGCAAGAAGAGCTGGAAGTTGTTCAGCGTTTTGCAGTTTCATACATCTATAAGCCAGTCCTTATCGAAAATCTGGTAGCGCGTATTTCGGCGATCTTCCGAGGTCGGGACTTCATTGATCAACACTGCAGTCTGATGAAAGTTCCAAGGACCTACCGCAATCTTAGGATAGATGTTGAACATCACACGGTTTATCGTGGTGAAGAGATGATTGCTCTGACTCGCCGTGAGTATGACCTTTTGGCGACACTTATGGGAAGCAAGAAAGTTCTGACTCGTGAGCAGTTGTTGGAAAGTGTCTGGAAGTATGAAAGTGGGACCGAGACAAATATCGTAGATGTCTATATCCGTTATCTACGTAGCAAGCTTGATGTAAAAGGTCAAAAAAGCTACATTAAAACCGTGCGTGGTGTTGGTTACACCATGCAAGAATAGAAAAGCAGTTGCAGTTGTGTAACTGCTTTTTTCAAATGGAGAAAGGGATGTCTTTCCGTTTTTTTCTTTGTATAGTGGATTGAAACTAGAATGGTACACCACAACTGCTAAAACTTTTCTAGAAATTAATTTAACTTTCCTAATCGATTTGTTCACATCTTATTTCAATTTACTATATTGACAGGGACGAACAGATGTGTTACAATTTTTTTAGGAGGATAAAATAATGAAGAAAACATTTTATCGCAAATTCGGTATTTCAATTATTGCGGGTACTTTATTAGCTAGCCTGCTATCGACAGTATCTGCTTTGACTGTTATTTCAAGTACAGGCGAGGAGTATGAGGTAAGTGAAACATTACAAGAGAGTCCAGGAACTAATAATTTTTCACTTCCCGATGTTTCACCGACTTATGGTCAATATTATACAAATCAGTCAGAAGTCATTATTGGTAAAAATGATTTAGTTAAGGTAAAAAATACTTTACAATATCCTTACTCTACATCAGCTTATGTAGAGTAAGAATTTCGTGGTGTGAAAAATGGTAAAGATGTAACTTATCGAGGGAGTGCCAATTTTATAAAGGATAATGTCCTTATTACTGCTGCTCATAATATTTATAAACATGAGTTTGGTAAAGATGCAGAAGAACTATATGTTACTCCTGCTCGTACTCCAAATAGTGTGCCGTTTGGTCGGATAAAAGTAAAAGAAGCTCGCTATTTAAAAGAATTTCGAAATACTGATCCAGATGAGCTTACTACCTATGACTTAGCAGTTTTAATTTTGGAAGAACCGATTGGCGCTCAATTGGGGACGTTAGGACTTCCCAATAATTTAGAAAATACTAAAAATCTAGATGTAACAGTTACGGGATATTCTGCTGTTAATAAGGATATTAAGCAGATGTATACTGATACAAAAACGATACTTCAAGATACAAATGATTTTTTATTCTATCAAGTAGATACTTTGCGTGGTGCAAGCGGTTCAGCAGTATATGATTCTACCAATAGGGTTGTCGGAGTTCATACCAATGGGAGTGAGGCAGAACAAATGAATTATGCTGTCAAGTTAAATGAGAAGGCTCTATCTTTCATCTACTCTGTTATTAAAGGGCATTCTATTGATGGATGGAAGTTGATTAGTGATACTTGGTATTATTATAAGAATAGTAATAAACAAACAGGTTGGCAAAGTATAAATGGCAAATGGTATTATGCTTATAGCTCAGGTGCTTTGGCAGTGAATACGACCGTAGACGGCTATTCTGTCAATTATAATGGCGAATGGGTTCGGTAATGACAGGGAGCTTATAATTATATTAGAACACTCGCTTAATCAAAGAAGTGACTTTGTTGTACTTGACCTGACGATTGGGGAGATTAAAAGCATGTGAAATCTACACATGCTTTTTCGTTAGTTATGAGTGTTGAACTTGACTAACCATTGACAAAAGATAAGAGCAATCAAAATAAGATACAAAAATATCAATGCTAACTGCACCGAAACGCTCGATGCTATGGATAGGGCTAATAGGGAGAGCAGGGACGGGGCGAGAATGTCCACTGTGCTCAGAGCAGAGCCCACCGTCCCCATCTTGTCACTGGGGATATAGGCAAAGACAGCTGCTTGTAGGCGAGGGCTGAGAATGCCGATAATCGTAGAACTGATGAAACTGGTCATGAAAATTACGATATAGGCTTGACAAAGGATACTAGTTATTAGAGCCAATAGGGAAATCTCACAGAAAACCAAGAGGTGCGTGAAACGGATATTTTTAAATAGATTACTGCTGGTCATATTGCCAAGGATAGCTCCACAAGAAATGATGATGGAGAGCAGGGCGAGGAGTTGCCCAATGCTCAGTTGTGCTAGTGTCTGTTGGATGAAGCGGAGGGCAATCAACCGAGGAGACACATCCAAGATGGCAATCATACTGGTCGTCAGAAACAGTAGTATGACGGTATCTTTTAACCTCAGGAGCACAGCCAGCGACTGTTTAAGATGTTGAAAATATTTCTTAAAACTCAGTGCTGTATGTGACATTTCAATCCTTTTTTCAACCTCATACAAGGTATGTCGAATAACATACAGGCCCCAAAAGGCAATGACAAAAGTCAGAGTGTTGATAAGGGAAATAGTTTGAATACTCATAACATTGATAAGGAATGCACCAGCTAGATTGGCGACAATGCGGACAACCCTCATCAGAGACTGCCTGAACCCCATGGCATCATGCAGGTCGTCCTTAATTATACTGATGTAGAGGGCGTTCATCATGTAGGCAGACAGGTAGCTCAAGGTGTCAGAGATAAGGTTGATGATGACAATCATAATGACTGAAACTAATGAAAAGGGCGACAAGACGAGAAATACTGTCAAAATAGCGTAGAGCAGGATTTTGATTTTGGCAATCCAGAGTGCGTGTTTGACTCTATTTTCTTGAAAATCTCCTAGAATTCCGAGAAAGAGTTGCGATAGTAGGGGAACCACCTCTGAAATGGAAATCAGTAAAATCGCTAGCGGAGCGAAATTGTACTGAGCCACATAATTGATAATGGCGAGGTAGAAAATACTGTCGCCGAATGATGAAAAACAGCTGTTTAGCAGCAACTGTCTATATATGTTGTTTGTCCAAAATAATTTCATACTTTTCTCCTTATTTCTGCACATCGAATGGGAATTTATTATTTAATAGACACCAATATACCCCCATGCTTCAAACAAATCTGCTTTACTCCTATCTCCTTGAAACATCAGTAAATCGTGATCATCTCGTTCAGAACATGCTAAAATTACCTGTTGGATTTTTTTCATCAGTAATTTGTTTTGATTGTAGACAGTGGTTTGTAGTAAGCTAGTTATTCCGTGGCAATATCCTGTCATCATTTTTAGATGATGGTTAAAAACAAATTATTGATATTTACTAATAATATCTTTGTTTCCGTCACAATCGTACATACAAAGATATAAGATTATTCCGGAAATTCCTTTGCACCAAGAAAGTTGTAAATTTCCTAAATTTTTAGTATTAGAAGTAATTTTTTCTAATAATTTTTTTAATTCAGTATGGAATGTATGGAGATCATTATAGAACATAGAAGGTTCTAAGACTTTAGAATAGGCAAATAAAGCCTATGCAATTCCACAATATCCATGAGCAAAGCTATAGTCTAAAATGCTTTCTTTGGCTGTATCTCTTTGTAGGAAATAATGCTAAATTTCCCCTATACTATTGTGGATGAAAATTTTAAGAGTATTGTCATTGGTAAATTGATAGTATTTTATTAATGACAATAGGACACCAGATTTTCTCAATGCAAAGTCTATTTCCTCTAGAGTATCATAATTCTCTATTAATTTCTTAGCGGTGACGTTTGCTAATTGTAGATAGTATTGATTTTTACTGATAGAAAATAAATGTAGGAGTAACCATAGATAGCCTGAATCACCAAATAGCAGCGAGTATTGATATTCATATGTGTGTGTCGTTCTAATTGTCACTGCTTTCTTGATGATAGAGAGTATTTTAGAATCCAGTTCTGGGGGGACAATTTATTTAGAGGAAACAGTAGTCCAGCTATTCCGTGTTGGAATGATAAATTACTTACGAAATTTCCAAATTCTGTTGAAGAAGTGATCCTTCCTTCAGAATTTACAGTTTTATCTAGTAAAAATCGTAGAACACTATTACATTCCGTTTTGTAATCATATTTATGTTCCTCTATTTTTTTAATTTTGACTAAATTATTTGTTTGACTTAAATTTAGTAGGTATTGTAACCAAAATAGTTGCTCATCTGTGAGCTGACCTTGAGTATGTGATAGTTCTAGTAATTGAATAGGATCCTTTAGTTAGATTCGATCAATCCATAACATAACAACATTTTTAGGACAACTTGTCAAATATTAGTATATATTTTTACATCTTGAATTGTCAAATTAAGTGCATAACTTTCCCGTAGCATATGTACTGACCCCCAAAAGTTAGACAATTAATTTATCCAAAGGATTTAGTTCTGTACTGCACAGGACTAAGTCCTTTTAGTTTTACCTTAATTCGTTTATTGTTGTAGTAATCAATATAGTCTACAATAGCTTGTTCCAATTGCTTAAGCGACTGAAACGACTTCTCATAACCGTAAAACATTTCCGATTTCAGAATCCCAAAGAAGGACTCCATCATACCGTTGTCTGGGCTGTT
>NZ_VMMK01000080.1:13978-14414 GCF_013277255.1 Streptococcus sp. 2154 | reverse complement strand
TGCGTTTTATTGTGGGAAGACTTATTGGACTTTCGCTCAAGTAGAGTTTTTACTCAATTTCCTCACTGGATTGGGATTGAAATTCCAATTAATTTCTCTGAGTAGAGTGTCTTGATATTGGCTTCATCAATAGAGTTCTTATTAATTTTACGTTTCAAGAAAAATTCTTGAATGGTTTCGATTTCAGGCTCACGAATAGCACGGTGTTTGTTTGAGATGAGGATTTCATAGTGAAGCGGCGCTTGGGTAAAAATAACATCTGTATTCCCTGCAGAATAAACCTCAACAAGGGTTGCATCGGTACTTTCTAGCTGATTTTTTACAAGTTGCGAGTGTGAGTTTGTCGTATTGATAAGCTTCATAATATTTCCTCCGATTTTCTAATTCTATTATAGCACTTTTTGAATAAAGTCGCTTGATTTATACTCAATGAAAA
>NZ_VMMK01000080.1:3128-13909 GCF_013277255.1 Streptococcus sp. 2154 | reverse complement strand
TCAGTGACCATATCTACGGTCAGGCGACGCTGACGTGGTTTGAAGAGATTTTCGAAGAGTATTAGTCAATCTTATGCTGTTTTTTCCAAGATTGGATGGCCCATTTATGGCTACCACGTTTAAGATTTTGGATAGCCTCGTCAATAGGGAACCAGGCAATATGATTAAAGTCTTCTAGTGGATTTTGCACTTCTTTGAAAGAAGTCGCTTCATAGAGGTGGGCAGGATTGTAGTAGTAGGTATCACGATGACGAGAGTAGAAGTATTCATCAGCCTGTCCATAATAGGTACCAATTTCAGCTGTGAAACCAAGCTCTTCAATCAATTCACGCTTTAGGGCTTCCTGATGATTTTCACCTGCTTCAATTTCGCCACCTGGTAGGAACCAAGCGCCATTAGGTGCTTGAATAAGAACAATTTGTTTTTGTTTAGCGTCAGGGATAACTGCATACACTCCATAGCGTGCAACATAGTCTGTATTTGCTTTTTTTTCTCCGAAAGTTGGGTTTGCCATTGCATTTTCCTCATTATCTAGTATCTTTATTATTATCATAATGGACAAAGGCAGAGCTGTCAAGAACTTATAGTTATTTTAGTAAAAAGAGCAGAAAATTTTCATTTTCTACTCCTTTTCTATAGGATTTATACTTCTTTTTCATAAGTTTTTACTTCAACTTTTTTGGCAGACTTAATTTGAATGTTTCCCTTGCTAGTCAGAACTGCTTTGAGGTCTTTTTCGCTTGGATTTTCAAGGTAGTAGTCAGTGATTGCGTCCTCAATATAGTCTTGAATAGTCCGACGAAGTGGGCGTGCTCCCATTTTTGGATCATAACCTAGGTCAACCAGCTTTTCCTTGACCTTGTCAGTTACATCCAAATGAATGTTGTTGCTAGAGAGGCGCTTGTTAACATCTGCTAGCATGAGCTCGACAATCTGAAGGAGATTATCCTTGCTGAGAGCCTTAAATTCGATAATGCCATCAAAACGGTTCATAAACTCTGGGCTAAAGAAGTTGCCGAGTTCACCGAGAACAGAGTTGGTACGTCCTTCTCTAGTAGCCCCAAATCCAACGTTGGCTTCAGACTTACCTGTACCTGCATTTGAGGTCATGATAATGATGGCATCCTTGAAGCTAACGGTCCGTCCTTGCCCATCTGTCAAACGACCATCGTCCAAGACTTGTAGAAACATGTGCATAACATCTGGGTGAGCTTTTTCCACTTCATCGAGAAGGATGAGAGAATATGGATTGCGGCGAACTTTTTCAGTTAATTGACCAGCCTCATCATAGCCAACATAACCTGGAGGAGCGCCGACCAACTTAGCCACACTGTGTTTTTCCATGTATTCACTCATATCAAAGCGAATCATACTATCAGCAGAACCAAAGAGTTCGATAGCTAATTGTTTGGAAAGTTCTGTCTTACCGACCCCAGTTGGTCCGACAAAGAGGAAGCTTCCAATTGGACGGTTAGGCGTACCAAGACCGACACGATTACGGCGAATAGCCTTAGCAATCTTATCGACTGCATCATCTTGGCCAATAATATGAGACTTGAGATCTTCGGCTAGATGGATGAGTTGAGATTGTTCTTTCTCTTTTAAATCACCAACAGGGATGTTGGTTTTCTGTTCAATAATATGCTCAATGGTTTTTTCACTGATGATTGGAGTATCCTGGTCTGTGACCTTTTTCTTTTGCATTTCCTTATATTTGGCAATCTGGTCACGGAAGTAGGCGGCTTTTTCAAAATCTTCTTCTCGTGTAGCTTGAGACTTGAGATTTTCAGCCTCAATCAAGCGCTGATCAATGACTTTAGGGTCTACAAAATTCAAGGTCAAATTCATCTTAGAACCAGCTTCATCTAGGAGGTCAATGGCCTTGTCAGGTAAGAAGCGATCTTGGATGTAACGATTGGAAAGAGTTGCAGCTGCTTCAATTGCAGCATCGGTATATTGAACGTGGTGGTAGTCTTCGTATTTCTTTTGAATCCCTTTGAGGATAGTGATTGTTTCTTCCACCGTTGGTTCATCAACCTTGACAGGCTGCATACGACGCTCGAGGGCAGCATCCTTTTCAATGATACGGTATTCATTGAGGGTAGTAGCGCCGACCAGTTGCAGTTCCCCACGAGCAAGGGCTGGCTTGAGGATATTTCCTGCGTCCATATTACCATCACTCGCAGAACCAGCACCGACAATTTCATGGATTTCATCGATAAAGAGGATGATGTCCTCACGTTTGCGAATTTCTTCCATGAGTTTTTGCATGCGTTCTTCAAATTGTCCACGGATCCCCGTTCCTTGCACCAAGCTAACCACATCCAGACGGATGACTTGTTTGCCTTGGAGTTTATGTGGAACATCACCATCAACAATTTTCTGAGCTAGGCCTTCGACAACGGCAGTTTTTCCGACACCCGGTTCACCGATAAGAACAGGATTATTCTTGGTTCTACGATTGAGAATCTCGATGACACGGATAATCTCATCGTCGCGCCCAATAACGGGGTCAATGTCTCCACGACGGGCAATCTCAGTTACGTTGATACCAAATTCTTCCAGCAGGCCTTTTTCTTGGCTTGCTGGTGGAGTTTGAGCAGAACCACGATTTTGGGAACCATAACCGCCGTTTCCACCGTAACCTCCACCTGATTGGGTTGGGGGAATAGGAGGAGTATTGCTAGAAGGTCTGAAATTGTTTAGGTCATTGAAAAAATCACCAAAGGGATCGAAGTCACGATTGTTCAGATCCGTCATACCTTTGAAGAGGCTATTGTTAGGATCTGTTTTGATAATCTTGTAGCAGTTTTGACAGAGGTCAATTTGTTTTTGTTTTCCATTGAGATTGGTGTAAAGATGAATTGTTGAGTCGTTGATTTTACAGTTTTGACAAAGCATACATCTACCTCATTTCTTTCTTTATCCTGATCTGTTTAAAGGTCAAAAATAGTCAAATTCCTATACTCTCATTATAACAGGATTGGGGTGTAAAGCAAGTAAAAAGATTGCAGCTTTGAAAAGTTGTTGCAATGAAAATTTTTGTGAATTTGGACTATAAAAAAATCCTATTTGTGAGACAAAAAGGATTTTGGTTAGACATGCAGGGACAATCCCAGCTTGTTTTAGATTAGTAGAGAAGTTCGTAAATCTCCATTGCAATTAAGTCAATGCTATCAAACGTATACGTTTCGCGAGCTTCTACGTCACGAAGGGTAAAGATTGAGCCGTTTTCTTCGTCGTGGCTGTACGCAACTTCTGCAACAACAACTCCTTCGCGTTCAAAATTACGTTTTAAATTTCCGCCATCGTTTGCCATTGCTTCAAGGCGGTTGATGATTCTAACCAAATGTGATTCCATTTTGATTCTCCTTCATTTCTTATCGTTACTATTTTACCATAAAGGAGGCCAACTTGACTAGAAAAAAACTAAGATTTCTCGCTAATTCTGCTAGTTTAAAGATTTTTAAATAAATTGGATAAAAGATTTGAATTTTAATTCAATATACGTTATAATCATACAGTATTCTATTTTAGAAAGCAGTGTGACTATGAATTTTTCTTTTTTACCTAAGTATTTACCTTATTTTAACTATGGGGCTGTTGTGACGGTTCTTATTTCTATCTGTGTTGTCATTTTGGGAACCATTTTGGGGGTTGTCTTGGCTTTTGGGCAACGTTCAAAGTTTAAACCGCTTGTTTGGCTGGCCAACTTGTACGTTTGGATTTTCCGTGGGACACCTATGATGGTTCAGATTATGATTACCTTTGCTCTTATGCACATCAATGCTCCGACTATTCAGGTTGGGATTTTGGGTGTTGATCTTTCTCGTCTGATTCCAGGGATTTTGATTATTTCTATGAACAGTGGTGCTTATGTTTCTGAGACTGTTCGTGCTGGGATTAATGCGGTTCCTAAGGGGCAGTTAGAGGCGTCCTATTCTTTAGGGATTCGTCCTAAAAATGCGATGCGGTATGTGATTTTGCCACAAGCAATCAAAAATATTTTGCCAGCATTGGGGAACGAATTTATCACCATTATCAAGGACAGCTCCCTCTTATCAGCTATTGGGGTCATGGAGTTGTGGAATGGGGCTACAACAGTTTCTACAACAACCTATCTACCTTTAACACCACTTTTATTTGCAGCATTTTACTACTTGATTATGACCTCTATTCTGACAGTAGCCTTGAAAGCTTTTGAAAAACATATGGGACAAGGAGATAAGAAATAATGACAGAAATCTTGATAAAAATTGAAAATTTACATAAATCTTTTGGAAAGAATGAAGTATTGAAGGGCATCAACCTCGAGATTAAAAGAGGAGAAGTTGTCGTTATCATCGGTCCTTCGGGGAGCGGGAAATCTACCTTGCTTCGCTCTATGAATTTGTTGGAGGAAGCAACCAAGGGGAAGGTTATCTTTGAGGGAGTCGATATTACGGACAAGAAGAATGACCTCTTTGCCATGCGTGAGAAGATGGGCATGGTTTTCCAACAATTTAACCTCTTTCCTAATATGACTGTGATGGAAAATATTACCTTGTCACCTATCAAGACCAAAGGTGAAAGCAAGGCAGTTGCTGAGAAGAGAGCTCAAGAGCTGTTGGAAAAAGTTGGTTTGCCGGATAAGGCAGACGCTTATCCACAGAGTTTGTCAGGTGGGCAGCAGCAACGGATTGCTATCGCGCGTGGGTTGGCTATGGAACCAGATGTTTTACTCTTTGACGAGCCAACTTCAGCCTTGGATCCTGAAATGGTGGGTGAGGTATTGGCTGTTATGCAAGATCTAGCCAAGTCAGGAATGACTATGGTTATCGTAACACATGAGATGGGATTTGCCCGTGAGGTGGCAGATCGTGTCATCTTTATGGCAGACGGTGTGGTTGTTGAAGACGGAATACCTGAACAGATTTTTGAACAAACCCAAGAACAACGGACTAAAGACTTCTTGAGTAAGGTTTTATAATCTATTTTAAAATTTCAAGACAAGATTAGTGAAAAGCTCAACCAGAGATTTTTCTTATAGTTTGAAACTATAGGATAGCCTAGGAAATAAGTGTTAGGGGGTGCAGGCAGTTTTTGCTATAATGGAAGATATTTGAAAGAAAAGAGAAGTGATATGACACAGATCATTGATGGGAAAGCTTTAGCGGTCAAATTGCAGGGGCAATTGGCTGAAAAGACTGCAAAATTAAAGGAAGAAACAGGTCTAGTACCTGGTTTGGTAGTGATTTTGGTTGGGGATAATCCAGCCAGCCAAGTCTACGTTCGCAACAAGGAGAGGTCAGCTCTTGCGGCTGGTTTCCGTAGCGAAGTAGTGCGAGTTCCAGAGACCATTGCTCAAGAGGAATTGTTAGACCTGATTGCTAAATATAATCAGGATCCAGCTTGGCATGGGATTTTGGTCCAGTTGCCATTACCAAAACACATTGATGAAGAGGCGGTTCTATTGTCTATTGATCCAGAAAAGGATGTGGATGGGTTCCATCCCTTAAACATGGGGCGTCTCTGGTCTGGTCATCCAGTCATGATTCCTTCGACACCTGCAGGAATTATGGAAATGTTTCATGAATATGGGATTGAATTAGAAGGTAAAAATGCGGTCGTCATCGGTCGTTCAAACATTGTTGGAAAACCCATGGCCCAGCTTCTTTTAGCCAAAAATGCAACAGTAACCTTGACCCATTCACGCACCCATAATCTTGCCAAGGTGGCTGCTAAAGCAGATATTCTTGTAGTCGCAATCGGTCGTGCTAAGTTTGTGACTGCTGACTTTGTCAAACCAGGTGCGGTTGTCATTGATGTCGGTATGAACCGCGATGAAAATGGGAAGCTCTGTGGAGATGTTGACTATGAGGCAGTTGCCCCACTTGCTAGCCACATCACACCAGTTCCTGGAGGTGTAGGCCCTATGACCATTACCATGCTAATGGAGCAAACTTATCAGGCAGCACTTCGGACATTGGATAGAAAATAAGAGAAAAATCGCTGAAGAGAGTGTATTTTCTATAGCTATATCTGAAATGGCAGAAATGAGTATTAAATTTTAGATATAAGATTACAAAAGGAGGTCTGCGCCTCCTTTTTGTTGTATAATAAAAGCGAGAGGAAAAAACGATGAAAGTGATTGATCAAACTTTACTAGAAAAAGTTATTATTGAACGTTCTCGTACAAGTCATAAAGGAGACCATGGTCGTCTGCTGCTGCTTGGTGGCACTTATCCTTATGGAGGTGCTATCATTATGGCTGCACTAGCTGCTGTTAAGAGTGGTGCAGGATTGGTGACCGTTGGAACGGACAGGGAAAATATTCCAGCTCTGCACAGCCATTTACCTGAGGCTATGGCATTTTCTCTTCAAGACAAGCAATTGTTAAAAGAGCAGTTGGAGAAGGCAGAAGTTGTCTTGCTGGGACCTGGTTTAGGAGACGATGCTTTTGGAGAAGATCTAGTCAAACAGGTCTTTGCTAGCTTAAAACAGAATCAGATTTTGATTGTAGATGGTGGTGCCCTGACCATTCTTGCTAGGACAAGTTTGTCGTTTCCGTCTAACCAGCTTATCCTAACTCCCCACCAAAAAGAATGGGAAAAGCTGTCTGGTATTGCTATTGAAAAGCAAAAGGAAGATGCAACAGCTAGTGCCCTGACTTCATTTCCTCAAGGAACAATTTTGGTGGAGAAAGGTCCGGCTACTCGTATTTGGCAAGCTAGCCAATCTGATTATTACCAGTTACAGGTCGGCGGTCCCTATCAGGCGACTGGGGGGATGGGAGATACTCTTGCTGGAATGATTGCAGGATTTGCAGGCCAATTCCGACAGGCCAGTCTCTACGAATGTGTGACGGTAGCGACCCATCTTCATTCAGCTATTGCCCAAGAACTAGCTCAAGAACAGTATGTGGTTTTGCCAACGGAGATTAGTAATTGTATTCCTAAAGTAATGAAAATTATTTGTCAACAAGAGAGGGTAAGCAAAGATAAACTTGTTTAAAATAGATAGATAAACCCACTTCCTTCTCTTAATTTATGATTCTTGAAATGCGCCTGCTTTAATGCTAAACTAGACGTATCAAAGTTAAGGTCTTGTTTTTGGAACTGGAAAGAGATGAACAAAGCAAATACATAAAAGATAAATTCATTTTTATTCGTTTTATAAAAATAAAATGCATGTTTTCAAAGGAAGATTGATAAAAAATGTAAATTTGATCTTTTTACTTGAATAAAAAGCGATTTCATAGTAGAATAAGAACTGAGAATGATGGAGGTAAATCGGTGGAAAATCTGAAGAAAATGGCAGGTATCAAGGCTGCTGAGTTCGTGAGCGATGGAATGGTCGTTGGACTTGGAACAGGCTCGACTGCCTATTATTTTGTAGAAGAAATCGGTCGTCGTATCAAGGAAGAAGGATTGCAGATTACAGCTGTAACAACTTCTAGTGTGACCACTAAACAGGCAGAAGGCCTTAATATCCCGCTCAAGTCTATTGACCAAGTAGACTTTGTCGATGTGACGGTTGATGGCGCGGATGAAGTGGATAGTCAGTTTAACGGAATCAAAGGCGGTGGTGGTGCCCTTCTCATGGAAAAGGTGGTCGCAACACCATCAAAAGAATACATTTGGGTGGTGGATGAAAGCAAGCTGGTCGAAAAACTAGGTGCTTTTAAATTGCCAGTAGAAGTGGTTCAGTATGGCGCAGAACAAGTCTTTCGTCGTTTTGAGCGAGCTGGCTACAAACCAAGTTTCCGTGAAAAAGACGGCCAACGTTTTGTGACGGATATGCAGAATTTTATCATTGACCTCGCCTTGGATGTCATTGAAAATCCAATTGCTTTTGGACAAGAATTGGACCATGTCGTTGGTGTTGTGGAGCATGGTTTATTCAACCAAATGGTGGATAAGGTAATCGTTGCTGGACGAGATGGAGTTCAGATTTCAACTTCAAAAAAAGGAAAATAGAAGGGGGCATAAGATGTCTAAATTTAATCGTATTCATTTGGTGGTACTGGATTCTGTAGGAATCGGTGCAGCACCAGATGCTAATAACTTTGTCAATGCAGGGGTTCCAGATGGAGCTTCTGACACACTGGGACACATTTCAAAAACAGTTGGTTTGAATGTCCCAAACATGGCTAAAATAGGTCTTGGAAATATTCCTCGTGAAACTCCTCTTAAGACTGTAGCAGCTGAAAGCAATCCAACTGGATATGCAACAAAATTAGAGGAAGTATCTCTTGGTAAGGATACTATGACTGGACACTGGGAAATCATGGGACTCAACATTACTGAGCCTTTCGATACTTTCTGGAACGGATTCCCAGAAGAAATCCTGACAAAAATCGAAGAATTCTCAGGACGCAAGGTTATTCGTGAAGCCAACAAACCTTATTCAGGAACGGCTGTTATCGATGATTTTGGACCACGTCAGATGGAAACTGGAGAGTTGATTATCTATACTTCAGCTGACCCTGTTTTGCAGATTGCTGCCCACGAAGACATTATTCCTTTGGATGAATTGTACCGTATCTGTGAATACGCTCGTTCGATTACCCTTGAGCGTCCTGCCCTTCTTGGTCGCATCATTGCTCGCCCTTATGTAGGTGAACCAGGTAACTTCACTCGTACGGCAAACCGTCGTGACTTGGCTGTATCTCCATTTTCCCCAACTGTTTTGGATAAATTGAATGAGGCTGGTATCGATACTTATGCTGTGGGTAAAATCAACGATATCTTTAACGGTGCTGGTATCAACCATGACATGGGTCACAACAAGTCAAATAGTCATGGAATTGATACACTATTGAAGACTATGGGACTTGCTGAGTTTGAAAAAGGATTCTCATTCACAAACCTAGTTGACTTTGATGCCCTTTACGGCCATCGTCGTAATGCTCACGGTTACCGTGATTGTTTGCATGAGTTTGATGAACGCTTACCTGAAATTATCGCAGCTATGAGAGAGAATGACCTTCTCTTGATTACTGCGGACCATGGAAATGACCCAACGTATGCAGGAACGGATCACACTCGGGAATATATTCCATTGTTGGCCTATAGCCCTGCCTTTAAAGGAAATGGTCTCATTCCAGTAGGACATTTTGCAGATATTTCAGCGACTGTTGCCGATAACTTTGGTGTGGAAACTGCTATGATTGGGGAAAGTTTCTTAGATAAATTGGTATAAGATGACGCGCTATGCTTTGCTGGTGAGAGGTATCAATGTTGGTGGTAAGAATAAGGTCGTCATGGCGGAGCTTCGTCAAGAATTGACAAACTTGGGACTGGAAAAGGTTGAGAGCTACATCAATAGTGGCAATATTTTCTTTACTTCGATAGATTCCAAAGCCCAATTGGTTGAAAAGCTAGAGACTTTCTTTGCAGTCCATTATCCATTTATTCAGAGCTTTTCTTTACTGAGTCTAGAGGACTTTGAGGCGGAACTTGAAAATCTACCAGCTTGGTGGAACAGAGACTTGGCACGAAAAGATTTTCTCTTTTACACTGAGGGTTTGGATGTGGACCAAGTCATCGCGACAGTTGAAAGTTTAGAGCTGAAAGATGAAGTGCTTTATTTTGGAAAACTTGGGATTTTCTGGGGAAATTTTCTGAAGAAACCTACTCTAAAACTGCCTATCACAAGGATCTGCTCAAGATGCCTTTCTATCGCCACATTACCATTCGCAATGCTAAAACTTTTGAAAAAATCGGTCAAATGCTAAAAAAATAATAAAGGAGACACACAATGACATTTTTAAACAAAATCCATGAAACAGCTGCTTTCCTGAAAGACAAGGGAATTCAAGCGCCTGAGTTCGGTCTAATCCTTGGATCAGGACTGGGAGAACTGGCAGAAGAAATCGAAAATCCAGTTGCAGTAGACTATGCTGAGATTCCAAACTGGGGCCGCTCTACAGTAGTCGGTCACGCTGGTAAATTAGTATATGGTGACCTTGCAGGTCGCAAGGTCTTGGCTCTTCAAGGTCGTTTCCATTTTTACGAAGGAAATCCTCTGGAGGTCGTGACTTTCCCAGTACGTGTCATGAAAGTTCTTGGATGTGAAGGTGTCATTGTAACCAATGCAGCTGGTGGTATTGGATATGGTCCTGGTACTTTGATGGCTATCTCAGACCATATCAACATGACGGGGCAAAATCCATTGATGGGTGAAAACTTGGATGACTTTGGTCCACGTTTCCCAGATATGTCTAAGGCCTACACTCCAGAATACCGTGCTACTGCCCATGAAGTTGCTAAAAAACTTGATATCAAGCTTGATGAAGGTGTCTATATCGGTGTTACTGGTCCAACTTATGAAACACCAGCAGAAATCCGTGCCTATAAGACACTGGGAGCAGATGCAGTTGGTATGTCTACGGTTCCTGAAGTTATCGTGGCAGCCCACTCTGGCTTGAAAGTTCTGGGAATTTCATGTATCACTAACTTTGCGGCTGGTTTCCAAGAAGAACTCAATCACGAAGAAGTTGTAGAAGTGACTGAAGGTGTCAAAGGTGATTTCAAAGGTTTGCTTAAAGCGATTCTTGCAGAATTGTAAGAAAAAAGATTTAAAAGGGGGAATACCTCTACCTTTTCATGATTGACTGGCTATTCGGAACAAAGAAGAAACATAGGTAGACTATGGGTTTCTTCCTACTCTTGTAACTGAAAGAGTCTGATAGTTAGCATTGTGAAAGACAAGAATCTAGGATGCTGGAATTAGCTTCCTAGCCAAGCAGACTAGTATGATAAGAAGAGATAAGAATGAATTTATACTCAATGAAAATC
>NZ_VMMK01000080.1:0-3096 GCF_013277255.1 Streptococcus sp. 2154 | reverse complement strand
TCAGTGACCATATCTACGGTAAGGCGACGCTGACGTGGTTTGAAGAGATTTTCGAAGAGTATTACTTTCTGAATTTCTCAGTCTTGTCCTATATAGGGGACAAGGAGATTTCGCTTGAGTCTGCTTACAAATAAACGAAAAGAAAGATAAAGAATAATGAAAATTGGTCAACGAATGATGCGCTTTGGCATAAAAAAATTAAGTATCGGAGTTGTATCTGTTGCAGTCGGCTTTGCATTTCTAGCTCCAGCTGGAATTTCAGCCAATGAACTACAGCAAGATGTAACATCTGAAGTGGCAACAAGAGTGCTAGATCCTAAGGAGGAATTGAGAGAGCCGGAAAATGCTACTCCAAAACTAGAAACTCCTCTTAGAGAGGAGTCAAGACTAGCTCCTCAAACGCTTCCGGAAGCAAGTGAAGTTCTTGAAAACAAAAGGGAAGAGTCAAAAGTAGAGATAACCGAGCCAGCTCAATACTTACCTATTCTTGCTCCTGTAGAAGAAACTAAAGAAGAAGCTGTGACAGAAAAAACAACAAATACTCGTTCTCTAACAGCAGAAGATTTGGTGAAGATTTCCAAAGGGGAATTGCATTTAGAAAATGATTTGATTGATGAATCTCTCTACGGTGAAAAAGTTCTTGATTTGGAAGGGGATGATGACCAAGATGGCATCAAAAACAAAGATGAACTTTATGTGTACAACAAAGATGGTAAGGATTATCTAGGATATAACAGTCATCCCTTGCTAGCAGACAGTGATGGGGATGGTTTGGCAGATGGAGAAGATGACAATAAGAAAGAATGGTATGTCACAGACCGTGATTCTCTTCTCTTTATGGAGTTAGCCTATCGAGACGATGATTATATTGAGAAAATTTTAGATCATAAGAATCCTTTCCCTAGTCTCTATCTTGACCGTCAAGAATACAAACTCATGCACAATGAATTGGCTTCTTTCTGGAAGATGAAAAAAGCCTATCATACAGATAGTGGCTTGGATGCTTTCTTATTTGAGACCAAGAGCGACCTTCCTTATCTCAAAGATGGAACGGTGCACATGTTGGCTATACGTGGAACAAGACGGAATGATGCAAAAGATTTAAGTGCAGATTTTGTTTTGTTAGGAGGAAATAAACCAGCGCAAGCGGATGATATCCGCAAGGTTGTTGGGGAATTAGCCAAGGATACAAGTATTACCAAGTTGTATATGACAGGCCATTCTCTTGGAGGCTACCTAGCTCAGATTGCAGCGGTTGAAGCTTACCAAAAATATCCTGATTTTTATAACCATGTATTGCGAAAAGTGACGACTTTCAGTGCGCCTAAAGTGATTACTTCCAGAGCGGTTTGGAATGCTGAGAATGATTTCTGGGATGTTGGTTTGGAAAGCCGTAAATTAGCTGTTAGTGGAAAAATTAAGCATTATGTGGTTGATAATGATAATGTTGTGACTCCCTTGATTCATAACGATCGTGATATTGTTACATTTACAGGTAATTCACGCTTTAAACACCGTTCTCGTGGCTATTTTGAAAGTCGAATGAATGATATTCCTAACTTTAATATTGGTAAACGAACTACCTTGGATAAACATGGTTATCGTGATCCAAAATTGGATAAAGTGCGATTCTTTAAGAAACAGGCTCTGCCCCAATCTTCTAGTCAACCAAGCGCGGAACCAATGGAAAATATTACCTTAGGGAAACAGGTTACTCAAAGTTCGACAGCTTTCGAAGGAGATGCTAGAAGAGCTGTGGATGGCAAAGTTGATGGTAACTATGGTCACAATTCTGTCACTCATACCAACTTCCAATCTAAGCCTTGGTGGCAAGTAGATTTGGCTAAAGAAGAAACCATTCGCCAAATCAATATTTACAACCGAACAGACACTGCCCAGGATAGATTGGCAAACTTTGATGTCATTCTGTTAGACAGTTCTGGTAAAGAAATTGAGAGAAAACGAATAACATCTCTTAAAGATGTGTCAGCACAAATTGCGATTAACCATAAAAAAGCGCGCTATGTTCGGATTGAGCTAGAAGGCTATAATGCCCTCAGTCTTGCAGAAGTCCAAGTATATCGTGCTGAGAATATCGCTTGGAAAAAACAAGCTAAGCAAAGTTCTACTGATTTTGGTGGAGATGCTAGTCGTGCCTTGGATGGCAATACCAATAGTAGTTATAGCCAGTAATCAATTACCCATACAAAATTTGAAAACCAGCCTTGGTGGGAAGTTGATTTAGGTCGTACAGAACAGGTAGGACTTGTTCGCCTTCATAACCGTGGGGATGGAGAGCTTTCTAAACGTCTGTCAGACTTTGATGTGATTTTATATGATGAAAAAGGGAAAGAAGTTGCTAGACAGTATGTTGCTAAACTTGACGGAACGAGCTTGGATGTTCAATTAAATGGGAAATTGGGACGCCGTGTTCGTGTGCAACTACGTAAGAACAATCAAGCCCTCAGTCTTGCAGAAGTAGAAGTTTTCCGCTTTATCGCTACGAATGGTGAGACGGCGACACAAGTTTCTAAGCCAGTTCAACCAATCAGTCAAACGCCTGTGAAAGACAAAACATTGACAATTCAACATAGTGGAGCTTATATTGCCCGCTACTCTATAACTTGGGAAGAAGTTACAGTAGACAAAGATGGAAACCAAGTTGTTCGTAGTCGTTCTTGGGAAGGAAACGGTCGCAACCAGACTGCAGGTTTTGTCCTCAACCTCCCAATCAAAGGAAACATGAGAAATCTGCGAATTAAGATTGAGAAAAAGACAGGTCTACTATGGAATAGATGGCAAACAATCTATGAAAACAGACCAATTTTAGCTCAACCCCACCGTAAAATTACCCATTGGGGAACAACATTAAATTCTAAGATTTCTGATGACGATGTCTTGTAAAAAATCCTACTATTCAAGAATGAGATGATTTAGTTTATAAGAAAGTACTACCTGAGCTTGAATAGAACTCAGGTAGCTATCTGTGAGAGAACAAAATTAATACTCAATGAAAATCAAAGAGCAAACTAGGAAACTAGCCACAGGCTGCTCAAAGCACTGCTTTGAGGTTGTAAATAGAACTGACGAAGTCAG
>NZ_VMMK01000008.1:0-1788 GCF_013277255.1 Streptococcus sp. 2154 | reverse complement strand
TTATAAAGGGACTCTAAATAGTATTGACTCGCCTTGATATGCCAATTAGAGATTTCCTTACGTGTGATTGGTAAACCCATCTTAGCCCAATCTTCTTCTTGGCGATAATTGGGAACCTTCAGATTAAACTTCTGATGGATGGTGTGAGCGATTATAGAAGCTGAGCCAAGGCTTATGCGCCAAAGGGGCTTTAGGGATAGGAGCTTTCACGATTTTATCACTCGGATTTTTCTCACTGCATGCTTGGCATTTGTAAGAGTGTTGGATATGATCTATGCGTTTTAATTGCACAGGAATAAAGACTAATTCTTGGCCTTGAAGACTCGCTCCAATCTCTTTTAGCTCTCCCTGACAGTCAGGGCAAATGCAGTCCTCTAAGCGATGATGAACTTCTTCTGAATCAAATTGGGCAAGATGGAGCCTCATAATCCAGTTTAGCAATGATTTCCTTCTATTAATGATATCCATAATTTGGGCATTAGGGTCTTTGATATCGAGTAGTTTTGTGATAAAATGTAATTGTTCCATATGAATCTTTCTAATGATGGTTTGGTTGCTTTTCATTATAGATCTTATGGGACTTTTTTTCTACAACAAAATAGGCTCCATAATATCCATAGGGGATTTTCCTACTACAAATATTATAGAGCCAAAATCTCCAGCCTAGAGAATTCATGAGGGTCTGAAAGGGTCAGGTATTTATGTTTTGTCATAGTAGAGCTCATTTCTAACTCAAACGTCTCACACTAAATTCCACCATAAAAATCTGTTTTAGGCCAATTTCCACTTTGACCAGACTAGGGGGAGTTATCCGAATCCAAATTTCAAGTTCAAGTTAGCCATGAAGAAGTCTTCTCTGGGTGATTTGTAGTTCAAGCATTTTTTAGGATAGTTATTAATCCAATTTTCGATGAATGCGACTTCTTTGGGAGTCGTTTTCTTAGTTCCCTTAGGTAACCATCTACGAATGAGCCTGTTGTGATTCTCATTAGTTCCCCTTTCCCAAGAGGCATAGGGGTGCGCATAATAGATATGTTCCTCAGAAAATACATCAGACAAGCGGTTAAATTCTGTACCATTATCTGCCGTGATGGAAAGAATTTGATGTTGTTTTAAGATGAGTTTTAAAGCCTGATTGACCGCCTCAGCACTTTTATTTGGAATCAATCGGATAATTTGATGCCTAGTCCTTCGATCAGTTAAGACCAGTAAACAATAATTTTTCACTCTTGTAAGCAGAACCGTATCAATCTCATAATGCCCATTCTCCAATCGCAGATTGATAGCTTCAGGACGCTGTTCGATAGATTGACCAGGGGGGTTAAAATTGGTGCTAGCTTGTTTCTTAAGCGCTTTTCCTTTTCTAGGATAGAGCAGATCCTGTTTTGACAATCCTAATTTTCCATGATGGATCCAGTAGTAGATGGTAGAAATTCCCACGTTAACGCCCTTAGCCTTGACCATCATTTCAGGCGAAAATTTTTGGTTATGATAGTGGAGAATCTTTTCCTTCAGCTCCTTGTTCAATCTTGATTTCTTGACCGAGCGCTTGCGATTATTTTCATAAGACTGTTGAGCATAGTCGGCAGAATAAACCTCTTTAAAGCGTCCTTTTCCAAGACATTGTCGGACTGTCCCACGTTTGATTTCATTGTGAATGGTTTGAGGAGCTTTTCCAAGTAAAGAGGCGATTTCTCTATTTGATCTCCCTTCCTTTTTCCATCGTTCGATTAAGCGACGGCTATCGATTGTCAAATGTTTGGCTTTTGTAGTATAATGGTTTTGCAT
>NZ_VMMK01000079.1:1005-10318 GCF_013277255.1 Streptococcus sp. 2154 | reverse complement strand
TTCGATCCCGTTAACTCCCAAAGGTCCCGTAGTGTAGCGGTTATCACGTCGCCCTGTCACGGCGAAGATCGCGGGTTCGATTCCCGTCGGGACCGTTTAAGGTAACGCAAGTTATTTTAGACTCGTTAGCTCAGTTGGTAGAGCAATTGACTTTTAATCAATGGGTCACTGGTTCGAGCCCAGTACGGGTCATATCTGCGGGTTTGGCGGAATTGGCAGACGCACCAGATTTAGGATCTGGCGCTTAACGGCGTGGGGGTTCAAGTCCCTTAACCCGCATTGAGATATAATAGATGAGCCGGCTTAGCTCAGTTGGTAGAGCATCTGATTTGTAATCAGAGGGTCGCGTGTTCAAGTCATGTAGCCGGCATTTTTAGATAGAAGAAAACAGTGCGAACGTAGTTCAGTGGTAGAACACCACCTTGCCAAGGTGGGGGTCGCGGGTTCGAATCCCGTCGTTCGCTTGGAGAGGCCGGGGTGGCGGAACTGGCAGACGCACAGGACTTAAAATCCTGCGATTGGTAACGATCGTACCGGTTCGATTCCGGTCCTCGGCATAATATAATGAGCACCCTTAGCTCAACTGGATAGAGTACCTGACTACGAATCAGGCGGTTAGAGGTTCGACTCCTCTAGGGTGCATTTTTCTATTTAACTCGGGAAGTAGCTCAGCTTGGTAGAGTACTTGGTTTGGGACCAAGGTGTCGCAGGTTCGAATCCTGTCTTCCCGATTCGTTACAGGGATACGTGAGTGTATCTTTTTTCTTTTTTAAACTAGATAGTAAATAAATCAAGAGAGAATCAGTTTCGTTCTCTCTTTTTTGATTTTCAGTAATTCATTTTGGCAGCGTATACTTTTTGTCTCCAGTCTTTTCAATAAATACCGTAGTTTAGGTATACACATTGAAATTTAACAGATTTTATATTAAATTGAATTTGGAATAGTATAACATCTCTTCTAAAATATTGTTATAAATTGATTTGGATTCCAAAATTAAATTGTTCGATTCTTATTTTATTTTATTATATAACTCTTATAAATTTAGCCTCCTATAAATTTTTAAGAAAGCAATAGAAGGGTTTTGTTCAACGTATAATATATGTGTTTGCCTGATAAAAATTTCTACTTTTTTTGATTTTAAATAAGTATTAGTTTACATTATGGTGTGAATTGGGTTTGATATCTCTTTTGAGGAAGTTGCCTTAGATTTTTCTAATTGTGTTTTATTGTATAGTGTATCTTGCTTGTTTTGAACATAATTTTTTATGACATTTGTCATATTTTATAGTGACAGAAGCTTCTATCTCCTCTGATTTCAAAAGACTATAATTGTAGTACCAAATGGAGGAAGAAGAGATAAGAAATAAAATGATTATCGCTGTAAGTCTAGTAGCAGCAGGAGTTATGACCTATCTCATGTTTTCGGGATTGGATGAGGATTTCTATCATTTTCCTTGGGAGGTCTTTGCTGGATTTGGAATGATGTCTTGGCTTATCCGAGAAGGTTTGAAATTAGTCGGAGATGTGAAAAAGGAGTTTGAGGAATGAAAAAAGCGATTATCTATCTCTTTATTGGTCTGTCACTCTTGGTATGGTTGGTAGAAATGTTTACAGGTTGGTTTGATCAAGACTTCCTTTACCAATTCATCCGTGGTGCTTGGGGTTTTGGATTTATGATTTTCGTCGTTTTCCCTATGGGAATGGAGTGATTGAAAGGAGAATATTATGAACATGATTAAGGTACAAGGCTTACATAAAAACATCAAGGGTAAGGCTATTTTGAAGGATATTTCCTTTGAGATAGCTGAAGGTGAATGTGTTGCCATGATTGGGCCAAACGGAGCAGGAAAGACCACACTCTTGGACTGTTTGCTCGGAGATAAATTGGTCTCCAGCGGTCAAGTATCTATTAAAGGTTTACCAGTAACGAGTTCTCAGTTAGACTATACAAGATCCTACCTCCCTCAAGAGAATGTAATCGTTCAGAAACTAAAGGTAAAAGAGTTGATTGCTTTCTTTCAAAAAATTTATCCAAATCACTTGAGTAACCAGGAAATCGATCAACTATTGCAGTTTGATCAGCAACAAAAAGAGCAATTTGCAGAAAAATTGTCAGGTGGGCAAAAGCGTCTCTTTTCTTTCGTCTTGACCTTGATTGGGCGACCAAAGCTTGTCTTTTTAGATGAGCCAACTGCTGCCATGGATACCTCTACCCGTCAACGTTTTTGGGAAATTGTTCGGGACCTAAAAGCGCAAGGAGTCACCATTCTCTATTCCTCCCATTATATCGAAGAGGTAGAACATACAGCTGACCGGATTTTGGTTTTAAATAAGGGAGAGTTGATTCGTGATACGACGCCTCTAGCTATGCGTAGCGAGGAAATAGAAAAGCATTTTATCCTTCCTCTAGCTTACAAGGAAGTCATTGAGCAGTCTAATTTGGTTGAAAACTGGTCACAAAAACAAGATGCTTTGCAAGTAGTTACACGTGAAGCGGATGCTTTTTGGCAACTGTTAGTGCAAGCAGGATGTAGGATTCAAGAAATTGAAGTCAATAATCGTAGCTTGTTGGATACAATCTTTGAAGAAACACAAAAGGGAGATGACTAAGATGAAACGATGGATCGCACTAAACAAGATAGAATTTCTATTGACCAAACGGCAATCAGTCTATTATTTATTATCAGTAGGGATGCCGACAGCCTTCTATTTATTCTTTTCTGGCATCTACCAGGACACACCAGGTGGACCCGCGAATTTTATGCGTGATTATCTTATCTCCATGACAGCTTTTTCCATGATGTCGACAGCTATCTTCTCATTTCCAGCTGTCTTACATACCGACAAGATCAACAATTGGCAGAAAACATTGCGTCATAGCCCTGTAAATATGGTAGAATATTATCTATCAAAGATAACAAGTATGCTGGTTGATTATATGGTCTCAATTCTGGTTGTTTTCTCAGTTGGGCATTTTGTAAGAGGTGTGGACATGTCTCTTGGAAATTGGATTGGGGCGGCGCTCTTGCTGATTATGGGAAGTATTGCTTTTGTAGCGCTTGGCTTGGCCTTGACTCTCTTACCAACTAGTCAGCTGATGTCTGTCGTGGGCAATCTTCTTTACCTTGGCTTGGCTGTTTTAGGTGGGCTCTGGATGCCTATCTCTTTATTTCCAGACTGGATGCAAGCAGTCGGTAAGTGTCTCCCGACCTATCAGTTGATGGAGTAGCTCAAGACCTTCTTAAACAAGGGTGGCATCAATCTATCAGCCACAGTTTATTTACTTGTTTTTTCAGCAGTTTTATTTGGTTTGACTATTTACCTTCAAGGTCATAAGGAGAATGCTTAATGCTTGAAAGACTGAAAAGCATACACTATATGTTTTGGGCCAGTTTGATTTTTATGCTTTTTCCCATCCTACCTGTAGTGATTGGGGAGCTTCCTGCTTGGCATTTATTGGTTGATATTCTATTTGTAGTGACGTATTTGGGTGTTTTAATAACTAAGAACCAGCGCCTATCTTGGCTTTTCTGGGGGATCATGCTGGTCTATGTAGCTGGGAATACTGTCTTAGTTCATGGCAACTATGTCTGGTTCTTCTTTTTCCTTGCCAATCTCTTGATTTATCATTTTAGAGTGCGTAGTTTAAAGTCTTTACATGTATGGACATTTTTCCTTGCTCAAGTCCTTGTTGTGGGGCGACTTTTGATTATTCAGAGAATCGAAGTTGAGTTTCTAGTCTATATGCTTGGAATTCTTACTTTTGTCGATTTGATGACTTTGGGCTCGGTTCGGATTCGCCTTATCGAGGATTTGAAAGAAGCTCAGGTCAAGCAAAATACCCAGATAAATCTATTGCTAGCAGAAAATGAGCGCAATCGTATCGGTCAGGATTTGCATGATAGCTTGGGACATACCTTTGCTATGCTTAGTGTTAAAACTGATCTAGCCTTGAAGTTATTTCAAATGCAGTCTTATCCACAGGTGGAAAAGGAATTAAGAGAAATACAGCAAATTAGCAAAGAATCAATGCGTGAAGTGCGAACCATTGTGGAAAATCTTAAGTCTAGAACTTTGACATCCGAACTAGAGAATGTGAAAAAGATGTTAGAAATTGCTGGAATTGAGGTGGAAACGGCTAATCAACTAGATACAGCTAGCTTAACTCAGGAATTGGAGTCAACGGCTTCCATGATTTTGCTTGAATTAGTGACCAATATCATCAAACATGCTAAAGCGTCTAAAGTCTACTTGAAATTGGAACGGACAGAGAAAGAACTCATTCTAACAGTGAGAGATGATGGCTGTGGCTTTACTTCTATAAAGGGGGATGACCTCCATACAGTTCGAGATCGTGTTCTTCCATTTTCGGGAGAGGTAAAGGTAATTAGTTGGAAACAACCGACAGAAGTTCAGGTTCAACTACCTTATAAGGAGAGAAAGTAGATGAAAGTATTAGTCGCAGAAGATCAAAGTATGTTGCGAGATGCTATGTGTCAATTGCTCACGCTTCAACCGGATGTGGAGTCTGTCCTTCAAGCCAAGAATGGGCAAGAAGCAATCCAACTATTAGAAAAGGAGTCTGTAGATATCGCCATCCTTGACATAGAAATGCCTGTTAAGACAGGTCTTGAAGTCTTGGAGTGGATACGAGCAGAAAAGATTGAAACAAAGGTGGTTGTAGTGACGACCTTCAAGCGCCTAGGGTATTTTGAACGTGAAGTCAAGGCTGGAGTAGATGCTTATGTATTGAAAGAGAGAAGCATTGCAGATCTCATGCAAACCTTGCACATTGTCCTCGAAGGGCGCAAGGAGTATTCGCCTGAATTGATGGAAGTGGTGATGACGCATCCCAATCCATTAACAGAGCAAGAAATCGCAGTTTTAAAGGGAATCGCTCAGGGTTTCTCTAACCAAGAAATTGCAGATAAACTTTATCTATCCAACGGAACCGTCCGAAACTATGTCACCAATATTCTTTCGAAACTAGATGCAGGTAATCGAACAGAGGCAGCTAATATCGCGAAAGAATCTGGTTGGTTGTGATACTATCATAACGCGAAAACCATTATGTGTTAAAATTAAAATTATTCAATCAAACAATTTGTAACTTGAGGGGGCTTAGTTTCCTCCTTTTTGTTTAGTCTAAGGTGGTAGCAAGGAGCTAAACCTAGGTTTTCTATGAAATTTTTTCAATCAATCTTCAAAAAACACTTGAAAGTGTTTACAATTAGTGATAGAATGGAATAAGTAAAAATATGAAAACGAAATTTTCACATCTTCACTTTTGTAAGTAGATATAGAGTTTCAATCGGTGCCTCTACTTGTAAAAGAATGTGTGGGATAGAAAGGGCAGGAAAAGGAATGAATGCAGATGATACAGTAACCATTTATGATGTCGCTCGTGAAGCAGGTGTTTCCATGGCGACGGTCAGCCGTGTGGTTAATGGCAATAAAAATGTAAAAGAGAATACCCGTAAAAAAGTGTTAGAGGTAATTGATCGTTTGGATTATCGTCCAAATGCAGTTGCGCGTGGTCTTGCAAGTAAAAAGACAACCACTGTTGGTGTCGTGATTCCAAATATTACCAATGGTTATTTTTCGAGTTTGGCTAAGGGGATTGATGATATTGCAGAAATGTACAAGTACAATATTGTCCTAGCTAATAGCGATGAAGATAACGAGAAAGAAGTTTCTGTTGTCAATACCCTCTTTTCAAAGCAGGTAGATGGCATTATCTTTATGGGTTATCACTTGACAGATAAAATTCGCTCAGAATTTTCGCGTTCACGTACTCCGATTGTTCTCGCAGGAACTGTGGATGTAGAGCATCAGCTTCCAAGTGTCAATATTGACTACAAACAAGCTACGATTGATGCAGTGACCTACCTCGCTAAAGAAAATGAGCGCATTGCTTTTGTCAGTGGTCCACTAGTGGATGACATCAATGGTAAGGTTCGTTTGGTTGGTTACAAGGAAGCTTTGAAAAAAGCAGATATTCCTTATAGCGAAGGCTTGGTATTTGAATCTAAATACACTTATGAAGATGGCTATGCCTTGGCAGAGCGCTTGATTTCATCAAATGCAACTGCAGCAATTGTAACAGGTGATGAGTTGGCGGCAGGTGTCTTGAACGGTTTGGCTGATAAAGGTGTGTCAGTACCAGAAGAATTTGAGATCATTGCCAGTGATGATTCGCAAGTCTCTCGCTTTACCCGTCCAAACTTGACAACTATTGCCCAACCTCTTTATGACCTTGGTGCCATTAGTATGCGTATGTTGACTAAGATTATGCACAAGGAAGTGTTGGAAGAACGTGAAGTTCTATTATCTCATGGATTAACAGAACGTCGTTCAACACGAAAACGTAAATAGAAAAAATCAGGGAATCGAGAAGATTTCCTGATTTTGTGCTCTTAAACAAGAGATGTTGACTTAATGAATACCATAGAGCGGACTAGGTGGCTGGTTAAAGGCTGCGCAACACACTGCTTTGAGCTTGTAGATGAAACTGATGAAGTCAGCTCAAGTCCCTGTTTTGAGCTTGTAGATAGAACTGACGAAGTCAGCTCAAGTCCCTGCTTTGAGCTTGTGGATAGAACTGACGAAGTCAGCTCAAGTCCCTGCTTTGAGCTTGTGGATAGAACTAACGAAGTCAGCTCAAGTCCCTGCTTTGAGCTTGTGGATAGAACTAACGAAGTCAGCTCAAGTCCCTGCTTTGAGCTTGTGGATGAAACTGACGAAGTCAGCTCAAGTCCCTGTTTTGAGCTTGTAGATAGAACTGACGAAGTCAGCTCAAGTCCTTGCTTTGAGCTTGTAGATGGAAGCTGACGTGGTTTGAAGAGATTTTTCAAGAGTCTTAGCCTTCCATATAGTCTTTCAAATCTTGCCCTGTTAGTCCGGCATTGAGGGCAATGAGGAGTTTCAAGCGGGCTTTTTGGGCGTTGAGTTCTTTAATAAAGAAGACACCAGATTTTTGTAATTGCACGCCCCCACCCTGGTAGGCATAAACAGGTTCTGCTATACCGTTAAAGCATCGTGATACCAGAGCGACTGGGATTCCTTTTTGCAGAAGGTTTTCTAATTTTTGAGCCGTTTCTTTGGGAATATTACCAGCTCCGAAGGCTTGGATAATCAAACCGTCCAAGTGTTCTAAATCCAGCATATCAATCAGCTCATCTGTCATACCAGCATAAGCCGAGATGATAGGGACTAAACCTTGTATGTGATCAAGGTCAAAGCGAACACGAGGTTCAGCTGTTTTGAAGTAGAGGATTTCCTGTTTCATGATGAGACCGAGGGGGCCATGTGTTGGAGTCTGGAAGGTGCTGACATTAGTCGTATGTGTTTTGGTGACATACTTGGCAGCGTGGATTTCATCGTTCATAACGACCAAAACTCCTTTGTCAGCAGCCTTGTCATCGCTAGCTACCCGTAAAGCACTCAGATAGTTATAAACACCATCACTACCGAGTTCATTGGAGCTGCGCATGGCTCCTGTTAGAACGATGGGCATGTGGGGAATTTCCATGGTATCAAGGAAATAGGCTGTTTCCTCTAAAGTATCGGTTCCGTGTGTGATCACCACCCCATCGTAGTTATCTGCTTCCTCTTTGATTTTTTGGTAGAGAGCCAGCATATGCTTGGGTTTGATATAAGGGCTTGGTAGATTAAAAAAGTCCAAGGCATGAACTTGGATTCCTTCAAGTGGGTTGGACACATGATTCATAGGATTATCTGAACTCGTCACAACAGCGCCAGAAGCATCGGCCTGCATGGAAATAGTCCCACCCGTATGTAAAACAAGGATTTTCTTAGGCATGATTTACTTACTCTTTCTGAAATGTGGTATAATCATTGTATCACAAAAGGGGAGATTGGGATAGGATGGAAGTCAAAGCTGTTTTTTTTGATATCGATGGAACACTAGTCAACAATCGCAAGAGTGTTTTGAAATCCACTAGGGACGCGATTAAGATTGTTAAAGAACAAGGGGTGCTTGTCGGTGTAGCGACAGGGCGAGGACCTTTTTTTGTTAAGGAATTGATGGACGATTTGGACCTGGATTTTGCGGTAACCTATAATGGCCAGTACATCTTTACTAAAGACAGAGTCTTGTTCACGAGCCCTATTTCCAAGTTACATTTGCGCCATCTTATTACGTATGCTAAAAAAGAGGGCAAGGAGATTGCCCTAGGGACCAAGGATGCCATGCTGGGTTCCAAAATCATGTCCTTTGGTCTGGGTTCTTTTTCCCAACGAATCAGTCGCTTCGTTCCCTCTGTTTTAACTCGGACAGTGAGTCAGTCTTTTAATCGCATGGTCAGCAAGGTTGTTCCCCAAAAGGAAGAAGACCTGCTTCATCTGATGAATCAGCCTATCTACCAAGTTTTGATGCTGATGACGCCAGAAGAATCTGAGAAGGCGGCAGCTGATTTTGAAGACTTGAAATTGACACGTAGCAATCCTTTTGCTGCAGATGTCATCAATCAGGGAAATTCTAAATTAGAAGGCATTCGCCGAGTCGGGAAAGAATATGGCTTTGACCTCAACCAAGTGATGGCCTTTGGTGACTCAGATAATGACCTTGAAATGCTGGCTGGTGTCGGTATGTCGGTCGCTATGGGAAATGGTAGTAGCAGTGTTAAGGAAGTTGCTAAGCACATTACCACCAGCAATCAGCAAGACGGAATCCACAAGGCCTTGGAACATTTTGGTGTTTTGTCTTCAGAAAAAGTCTTTGTCAGCCGTGACTATCATTTCAATAAGGTCAAGACCTTCCACCACATGATGGATGAACGGACCCAAGAAGAACCACGAGCTTGGGATTTAGAAGGTGCAACCCATAGGGCTGGCTTTAAAATAGAAGAATTGGTGGAGTTTGTTCGAGCAGCCAGTCCTTCTGAAGAGGACTTTGGTCAAGCTCTATCGCAACTTCATCAGGCTCTTGATAAGGCAGCAGATAAAGTAGCCAAGAAGACGCCTGCCCAGCAAGATTTGATAGGGCAAGTGGATGCCTTGATTGACACGCTTTACTTTACCTACGGTAGTTTTGTCTTGATGGGGGTGGATCCAGAACGTATTTTTGATATTGTCCATCAGGCCAATATGGGGAAAATCTTCCCAGATGGCAAGGCTCATTTTGATCCAGTGACCCACAAAATCTTAAAACCAGATGACTGGGAAGAAAAATATGCTCCAGAACCTGCTATTAAAAAGGAACTGCAGCGCCAGCTCAAGGCTTATGAACGCCATAAAGAGAGAAATAATACTCAATGAAAATCAAAGAGCAAACTAGCCGCAGGTTGCTCA
>NZ_VMMK01000079.1:0-972 GCF_013277255.1 Streptococcus sp. 2154 | reverse complement strand
CGGCAAGGCGACGTTGACGTGGTTTGAAGAGATTTTCGAAGAGTATAAATAGTAAACAAAAAGGAGCGCTGAGCTCCTTTTCTTTGTAATTATAAGGTTTTCTCTTGTTCTCTCACCACCAGCAAATCGACCTTAGCATGGCGGAGGATGTATTCAGATGAAGAGCCGACCAAGAGGCGTTCAAAGGCGTTGAGACCGGTTGCGCCAAGGAGGATGAGGTCCACTTCTTCAGTATCGGGAATAGTACGTGCTAGTAGGGTCTTTGGATTTCCCATTTCAATGACGATATGAACATCTGCCACACCAGCATCTTTAGCACGTTTTTCGTACTCTTTCATCAGACTTTCAGCGTCGACTTGGAGTTGTTCGTAAACTTCAGCATCAAAGGTGGATACGCTTTGGAGAGCGCGTGTGTCAATGACATGGGCGATGGTGAGTTTAGCGTCGTTTCGTAGAGCAGAATGAACTCCCTTGACAAAAGCCAAGTCTGCTTCCTTAGAACCATCGATTGCGACCATGATATTTTGGTAACGTTGTGTCATAATGAAACCTCCTGAAATTTTCTTACTACAATTGTAAACCTTTTCACTATAGAAGTAAAGCAAAAAAAGTATTTTTCAAAAAATGTTAGCGCTTGACATATGTATGTATATATGTTAAAATATATAAAAAAGAGTGAGAGTAAAGATAGAATAGATTGGAGAGGAGTGGTTATGAAAAACTCTTTTCAAGAATCAAAAAAATAAATTTCCTTTATTATGGAATCATCTTAGCTTCGGTCTTGGTAGAAGTGATCATGATCTGGCAATTAGATAGGTTGATTCCGCTTCTTTATCCAGGTTTTGTTGGCTTTTTAGTCTTTCATGTATTCTACCATCTGATATTATTCCTAGTCGCTAAAAGAAGTGGTCGCTGGGATCACTTGATGATATGGGGGCTCTTCCTCATGTTTATACTATCCTAAAATCAAAA
>NZ_VMMK01000078.1:0-2865 GCF_013277255.1 Streptococcus sp. 2154 | reverse complement strand
CTGGAGCTGCTGGAGCTGATTCCTGATCAGCTTTTTCTGCTTTTTCAAGCTCTTCAACTTTTGCTTTTGCTTTTTCAGCCTCAGCTTTAGCCTTCTCTAGTTCAGCTTCAGCAGCTGTTTGAGCTTGGTCAGCTTCAGCTTTTGAATTTTCAGCTTCTCTTGCTTCTTTATTTTCTTTTTCAGCCTTAGCAGTCGCATCGTCAGCTGTTTTCTTCGATTCTGCTGCTTTTTGCTCTAACTCCGCAATTCTAGGATCTGCTTCTTCTTGGGGTTGAGCTGGAGTTTCTTCTTCCGATTTAGCTGGTTCTTTAGCTTTTGCTTCTTTTACTTCTTCAAGGGTCTTGTTGAAATCATCAACACGAGAATTAATATCTTCTGCGTAAGATCCGACAAGGGCATCCGCCTGGTTAAATTCAGCTTCTGCTACTGCACGAGCTGCTTCCGCTTCTTTGAGTTTTCTTTCTTGTTCCTCAAGAGCTTTAGCTTTTTGCTCAAGGTCGGCTTTGGCTTTATTAGCTTGCTTGGTTAGAGAGTCAATTTCATCCCCCAATTGATCCGCCTTGTCTTGCAGTTTTTCTGACTCTGGACGTTTAGAATCCTCAACTTTGGCTTTTTCAATTTGAGTTTTTATATCTTCCGGAAGATTGCTCTCATTATAGAACTTATTGCTATTTTCAGAGTTAGGTTTAGCATCCTCTGTTGGTAATTCATTCACAACATCACTGGCCTTGATAACACCACTTTCAATTGCGTCTAGTAAATCTTCCTTACCGATTGCCGCTTTGGCTGCTTGAATAGCTGCTGCTTTGTCCTTAATCTTATCATCTGCATTAATCTTAGCTTCGGCATCCTTTTCAAGCTCTGTCAAGGCTGCTTCAAGATCAGCTTTGGCTTTATCTTCTTTTTTCTGATCTGAGGTCTTAACTTTTTCTATCTTCTCAAGAGTCTCTTTGAGTTTATCAACACGAGAGTCAATCGCATCCTTATAAGCTTCCAGAACTCCATATTTCTCCTCAAGATCAGCTTTGGCTTGATTATAATCTTCTGAATCCTTTTGTTTATTTTCAAGTTCTTTAGCTTTTTTCTCAAAGTCAGCTTTAAGTTTATTAGCTTCCTCGGTTAGAGAGTCAATCTCATCTCCCAATTGATCCGCCTTATCTTGCAGTTTTTCTGACTCTGGACGTGCCTTCTCTGCAGCTTCGGCTTTCTCAACTTCCATCATTTTATCTGAAGGAAGCGATTTTTTCTCATAAACCACGTTTGTGCTGTCAGGTGTAGTTTTAGCATCTTCTGTTGGTAATTCTTTCACAACATCCTCTAGTGAAATATCCCCATTTTCAATTGCTTTTAGTAAATATTCCTTACCGATTTTCTCTTTTGCTTCTTTGATAGCTGCTGCTTTGTCCTTAATCTTATCATCTGCATTAATCTTAGCTTCTTCAGCCTCCTCTAATTGAGTAAATGCATCAATAAGTTCTTCTTTAAGCAAAGTGTTTGGTTCCTTAGCTTTTGCTTCCTTTACCTTTTTCAGAGTTTCATTGAAGTCGTCAACACGAGTATCAATATCTTCTTTATAAGACTCAGCCAGTGCTAAAGCCTTTTCAAATTCAGCTTGTGCCGCTTCATGAGCTGTTTTCGCTTCTTCTAGTTTTTTCTGTTCTTCTACCAGAGTTGCAGCTTTTTTCTCAGCTTCGGCTTTAGCCTTATTAGCTTGCTTGGTTAGAGAGTCAATTTCATCCCCCAATTGATCCGCCTTGTCTTGCAGTTTTTCTGATTGTGGACGTTTGGCATCAGCCTCCTCGGCTTTTTTGATTTTAGCTTTTATCTCTTCAGGAAGAGAAGAATCTTTGCTAGTAATAACTCGTTCTTCATCTTCCTTTGTTGGCAATTCCTTTACAACATCACTGGCCTTGATTTGACCATTTTCAATTGCTTTTAGTAAATCTTCTTTACCGATTCTCTCTTTTGCTTTTTTAATAGCTGCTGCTTTGTCAGTAATCTTGTCATCTGCCTTAATTTTAGCTTCGGCATCCTTTTCAAGTTCTGTCAAAGCCTTCATCACTGCTTCTTTAGCATCAGCTTCTTCCTTTTTAGCAGCAGCTAGCTCAGCATCAGCAGCCTGTTTAGCTTTTTCAGCTTTGGCTTTTGCCTCTTCTGCAGCTTTAGCATCATCTGCTTCGGATTTTGCTTTCTTAGCAGCTTCTTCAGCTTTTGCTTTCGCTTCCTCTACTTTTTTCTGTAGTTCAGCAACTTTAGCTTCAGCTTCTTTTCTAGCTGCTTCCGCTTTTTCAAGATCCTTTTTAGATTTTTCGGATGCTTTGCTAGTGTTAGTAGTATTTGATTCATCAGCTTTTACAGCCAATTGCTGAACGCTAGTAAGACTAGCCCCTAAAACTACCGCACTGGCTAGGCTAGCAAAAATCATCTTTTTCTTCCCCATTTAGGTCACCTCTTTATTATTATTTTTAATCACCTGAATCACCTGAATCACCTGAATCACCTTCATTATACTCTTCTACAACATATATGTCAAGTATTTTCCCAATGTTTACCCAATATTTATCTAAAATTATGATTCGGATAACTCCTGAAAGTTCTATAATGAAGTTAGCCACCCAGCCCTCCTAAAAATTAGATGGTTCAACTAGCTGATAGCTAGCACTCGATTTCATTTGATAAGAGGCTTGATGCTGTTAGGCTGACAAGCCAAGGCTAAGATTAGCCTTGGTTTAGCTGACAAAACTGCTTCAAGGGTTCCTCTTGTCAAATGAAAGCTCTTCTAGGCATAAGAAAACACCTCTGTGTTATACTTGTTGTTCAATCACAAACACAAGAAAGGCACAGAGATGCAAAACCATTATACTA
>NZ_VMMK01000077.1:782-945 GCF_013277255.1 Streptococcus sp. 2154 | reverse complement strand
CAACTTACCCATCAGGAACTAAGGTAGAAATCCCAGGTGAAAATGGAACAACAATCACAGTCACAATTGGCGACAATGGTTCAGGTGAAGTGCCAAATGACAAGCTTCCGAAAGGTGCTGTGCCAGGAAAAGGAAGAGTCACTGAACCGAACAAGAAACCATC
>NZ_VMMK01000077.1:0-507 GCF_013277255.1 Streptococcus sp. 2154 | reverse complement strand
ACACCTAAGAAACCAGATGGCTCAACATACCCACGAGGAACTAAGGTAGAAATTCCAGGTGAAAATGGAACAACAATCACAGTCACAATTGGCGACAATGGTTCAGGCGAAGTGCCAAATGATAACCTTCCTAAGACAAAAGTTCCAGGTACAGGTAAAGTAACCGAACCGAACAAGAAACCATCACAACCAGTGGATGTAACAACACCAGCTCGTAAGACACCAACAGTAGAGTTGTCACAAGATCCTACTACAGGTGACGTTACAGTAACACCTAAGAAACCAGATGGCTCAACTTATCCAGAAGGAACAATCGTAGAACTTCCAGGTAAGGATGGTCGTCCAATTAAAGTGACGATTGGAGCAGATGGTTCAGCTAAGGTTCCAAATGATCAATTACCAGATACTACGGTTGTAGGTAATGCTAAGATTACAGAACCAGGTAAAGCAGCTGTGGAAGTTCCTAATGTAACAACATCTGATCAGAGAACACACACCACACAAGAA
>NZ_VMMK01000076.1:0-7085 GCF_013277255.1 Streptococcus sp. 2154 | reverse complement strand
GATTCCGTCTCGCGCCATTTATATATTTTGGAAGGGTAGCGAAGAGGCTAAACGCGGCGGACTGTAAATCCGCTCCTTCGGGTTCGGGGGTTCGAATCCCTCCCCTTCCATTTTACGGGCATAGTTTAAAGGTAGAACTAAGGTCTCCAAAACCTTCAGTGTGGGTTCAATTCCTACTGCCCGTGTTAATAGAATTATGGCGGGTGTGGTGAAGTGGTTAACACACCAGATTGTGGCTCTGGCATGCGTGGGTTCGATCCCCATCACTCGCCTATTTTATATTATTGGGGTATAGCCAAGCGGTAAGGCAAGGGACTTTGACTCCCTCATGCGTTGGTTCGAATCCAGCTACCCCAGTTACTATTTGCCGGCGTGGCGGAATTGGCAGACGCGCTGGACTCAAAATCCAGTGTCCGCAAGGACGTGCCGGTTCGACCCCGGCCGCCGGTATAGTATAGCGTTAGGAACGTAGTTAATCTTCGTTCCTTTTTTGTATTATTTTTGGTATAATAGTAGTTATTCAAATTTTATTTAGATTAAGAAAGTGTAGGGGAGTATGTCTTGTTCTATCGATTTATTAAAACATCGGTATTTGAAAAATATTAAAGAAAATCCTGAATTGTTTGTCGGAATTGAGTTGGAGTATCCTGTTGCAAGTTTAGAAGGGGATGCTACAGATGTTGAAGTTATAAAGGATCTATTTCATTATTTAGTTTCTACTTTGGATCTCACCGTAGCAAAGGTAGATGATTTTGGCAATCTGATCCAGTTAGTAGATCCGATAAGTCAGGATGCTATTTTGTTTGAAGTTTCCTATACTACGATTGAATTTGCGTTTGGTAAGGTTAAAGAGATTCAAGAGGTAGAGAATCGTTTTAATAATTATATGAATGTAATTCAGAGAAAATTAAGTGAATCAAATCATGCTATTGTTGGCTGTGGCATTCATCCTAACTGGGATAAGAATGAGAACTGTCCAGTGGCTTATCCACGCTATCAGATGTTGATGGATTATTTGAATTTGAGTAGAAATATTATTAAATCAGATTTACATCATTTCCCTGAATATGGTACTTTTATCTGTGGGAGCCAGGTTCAGCTGGATATTTCAAAAACCAACTACTTGCGGGTGATTAATGCTTTTACTCAAATTGAAGCGGCTAAGGCTTATGTATTTGCCAATTCTGAGTTTACAGGTGCGGATTGGGATACAAAAATTTCAAGGGACATCTTCTGGGAAGAATCGATGCATGGCATCTATCCAGAGAATGTTGGGGTTAATACTAGACTTTTTGATGATGAAGATGATTTTTTTGACTATCTCGATCATTCTGCGATTTTTACTGCGGAACGTGATGGACAAACCTATTATTTTTATCCCATTCAGGCTAGGGACTATTTGGCTACATCTGAAATCCAAGCATATGCTCTTAATGGGGATGAGATTCTTATTTACCCTCAAGAGAAGGATTTTGAAACTCATCGTAGTTACCAGTACCAAGACTTAACGACTCGAGGAACAGTTGAGTTTCGTAGTGTGTGTACTCAGCCTCTAGATAAAACCTTCGCTTCTGCTGCCTTTCACTTGGGATTATTAGTTAATTTAGATAAGTTAGAAGCTTACTTAGAAACAGCACCTTTCTTTAAAGAATTTGGGCGAAATTATAAATTTTTAAGACGACAATTTTCTAAGAAAAAGCTTACAGATCAGGAAGAAACTGCGATTATTGGATTTTCCAAAGACTTACTCCTGCTAGCCGAGGAAGGACTGAAGATGAGAAATAAGAAAGAAATGACCTACCTACAGCCTTTGAAAGAAGAATTGAGCCTATAATTTCTCTTACTAAAGGGAGAATTTTCTGAAAAATCATGATATAATGGAAGAGACTATAGATAAAGGATAGAGAGTAATGACATTAGTTTATCAATCAACGCGTGATGCCAACAATACAGTAACTGCTAGCCAAGCTATTTTGCAAGGTTTGGCGACGGACGGCGGTTTGTTTACACCGGTTACTTATCCAAAGGTAGATTTGGACTTTGACAAATTGAAAGCTGCTTCTTATCAGGAAGTTGCTAAGATTGTTTTGTCAGCATTTTTAGATGACTTTACAGCTGAAGAGTTGGACTACTGTATCAACAATGCCTACGATAGTAAATTTGATACTCCAGCTATAGCGCCTTTGGTGAAATTAGACGGTCAATACAATTTGGAACTGTTCCATGGTTCAACGATTGCCTTTAAGGATATGGCCTTGTCTATTTTGCCATACTTTATGACAACAGCTGCTAAGAAGCATGGTTTGGTGAACAAGATTGTCATCTTAACAGCGACATCTGGTGACACGGGGAAAGCTGCTATGGCGGGGTTTGCGGATGTGCCTGGTACTGAGATTATTGTCTTTTATCCAAAGGATGGTGTCAGCAAGGTACAAGAGTTGCAAATGACCACTCAGACTGGTGGTAATACTCATGTTATCGCAATAGATGGTAACTTTGATGATGCCCAAACAAATGTGAAGCATATGTTTAACGATGGGGCTCTTCGTGAAAGATTAGCGGCCAACAAGTTGCAATTTTCATCTGCAAACTCTATGAACATTGGTCGTCTGGTGCCACAGATTGTTTATTATGTTTATGCCTATGCTCAGTTGGTTAAGACTGGTGAGATTGTGGCTGGTGATAAGGTCAACTTCACAGTACCAACAGGAAACTTTGGAAATATCTTGGCTGCCTTTTATGCTAAGCAAATTGGTCTCCCAGTTGGCAAATTGATCTGTGCTTCAAATGACAACAATGTTTTGACAGACTTTTTCAAGACACGTGTTTACGATAAGAAACGTGAGTTTAAGGTAACAACTAGTCCATCTATGGATATTTTGGTGTCTTCAAACTTGGAGCGCTTGATTTTCCATCTTTTGGGTAATGATGCTGAAAAGACTGCTGAACTCATGAATGCCTTGAACACGCAAGGACAATATGAGTTGACAGATTTTGATGCAGAGATTCTTGATCTCTTTGCGGCTGAATATGCGACTGAGGAAGAAACTGCAGCAGAAATCAAACGTGTTTATGAGTCAGATTCTTATATCGAGGATCCACATACGGCGGTTGCCTCAGCAGTTTATAAAAAATACCAAGCGGCTACTGGGGATGCGACTAAGACAGTGATTGCTTCAACAGCTAGTCCATACAAGTTCCCAGTGGTTGTAGTAGAAGCTGTGACTGGAAAATCAGGGCTTGGCGACTTTGAAGCCTTGGCTCAATTACATGATATTTCAGGAGTGGCAGTGCCGCCAGCAGTTGATGGGCTTGAAACAGCTCCTGTTCGTCACAAGACAACAGTGGCAGCTACTGACATGCAAGCAGCGGTTGAGGCTTATCTAGGACTTTAAGACAGAGGGAGTAAACTCGGTTGGGAAACCAACTGAGTTTCTTTTCATCAGGAGGAGAGATTGTTTAAGAAAAATAAAAATATTCTTAATATTGCCTTACCAGCTATGGGTGAAAACTTTTTGCAGATGCTCATGGGAATGGCGGACAGTTACTTGGTAGCCCACTTGGGCTTGATAGCTATTTCGGGTGTATCAGTAGCTGGCAATATTATCACGATTTACCAGGCGATTTTCATCGCTCTGGGAGCTGCTATTTCCAGTGTTATTTCAAAAAGTTTGGGGCAGAAGGATCAATCTATGCTAGCCTATCATGTGACTGAGGCGTTGAAGATTACCTTACTCTTAAGTTTCCTTTTAGGATTTTTGTCCATCTTCGCTGGGAAAGAGATGATAGGACTATTGGGAACGGAGAGGGCTGTAGCTGAGAGTGGTGGACTGTATCTATCTTTGGTAGGCGGATCGATTGTTCTCTTGGGCTTGATGACCAGTCTTGGTTCCTTGATTCGTGCAACGCATAATCCACGTTTGCCCCTCTATGTTAGTTTTTTATCCAATGCCTTGAATATTCTCTTTTCCAGTCTAGCTATTTTTGTACTGGATATGGGGATAGCGGGTGTTGCTTGGGGGACTATTCTGTCTCGTTTGGTTGGTCTTGTGATTTTGTGGTCGCAATTAAAGCTGCCTTTTGAGAAACCGATTTTTGGTTTAGATAAGGAACTATTGACCCTAGCTTTGCCAGCAGCTGGAGAGCGGCTTATGATGCGGGCTGGTGATGTCGTGATCATTGCCTTGGTCGTTTCTTTTGGAACGGAGGCAGTGGCTGGAAATGCAGTCGGAGAAGTCTTGACCCAGTTTAACTATATGCCTGCCTTTGGCGTAGCTACGGCAACGGTCATGATAGTGGCCCGAGCAGTTGGGGAGGATAATTGGAAAAAAGTGGCTAATTTAAGCAAGCGAACTTTTTGGCTTTCTCTGATCCTCATGTTACCCTTGACCTTCAGTATCTATGCTTTGGGTATACCACTAACTCATCTCTATACGACTGATTCTCTAGCGGTGGAGGCTAGTGTGCTAGTGACACTTTTTTCACTACTTGGTACTCCTATGACGATAGGAACAGTCATCTATACAGCAGTCTGGCAGGGGTTGGGCAATGCTCGGCTTCCCTTTTATGCGACAAGTATAGGAATGTGGTGTATCCGCATTGGAACAGGATATCTGATGGGGATTGTGCTTGGTTGGGGCTTGTCTGGTATTTGGGCAGGGACTCTCTTGGATAATGGTTTTCGCTGGTTATTTCTACGTTATCGTTACCAGCGTTATATGAGCTTGAAAGGATAGGAAATGCAAAAAACAGCTTTTATTTGGGATTTAGACGGGACTTTATTGGACTCTTACGAAGCGATTTTATCAGGGATTGAGGAGACCTATGCTCAATTTTCTATTCCTTATGATAAGGAGAAGGTGAGAGAGTTTATCCTCAAGTATTCTGTGCAGGATTTGTTGGAGAAAGTTGCGGAAGAGAGAAAGCTGGATGTGGAAATGCTAAATCAGGTGCGTGCACAGAGTCTGGCTGAGAAGAATGCTCAGGTAGTTTTGATGCCAGGTGCGCGTGAGGTGTTGAATTGGGCAGACCAAACAGGAATTCAGCAGTTTGTTTACACTCATAAGGGAGACAATGCTCTTACCATTCTCAGAGACTTGGGTTTGGAATCTTATTTTACAGAGATTTTAACCAGTCAGAGTGGCTTTACGCGGAAGCCAAGTCCAGAAGCGGCTATATATTTGCTAGACAAGTATCAGCTGAATCCTGATAACACCTATTATATAGGGGACCGGACTCTGGATGTGGAATTTGCCCAGAATAGTGGGATTCAAAGTATCAACTTTTTAGAGTCGACTTATGAAGGAAATCACAGGATTCAAGCGTTAGCAGATATTTCCCGTTTTTTTAAGGCTAAGCGATAAAAAGATTGTGTCAGTTTTGTGACAGAGACCTAACAAACTGTTTCAAGTAACAGAGTTTGTTACAAGGAATAGACAGTTCTGTTAAATAGGCCCGAGAGGGCTTTTTTTCTGCATTTTTTGTGTTATCATAGACAGGTACTCATTTGAAAGGAATAGGAAAGAATGAAGAAAAGAATATTATTAGCTTCAACAGTAGCCTTGTCATTTGCCCCAGTATTGGCAACTCAAGCAGAAGAAGTTCTTTGGACTGCACGTAGTGTTGAGCAAATCCAAAATGATTTGACTAAAACGGACAACAAAACAAGTTATACAGTACAGTATGGTGATACCTTGAGCACAATTGCAGAAGCCTTGGGTGTAGATGTCACAGTTCTTGCGAATTTGAATAAAATCACTAATATGGACTTGATTTTCCCAGAAACTGTTTTGACAACGACTGTCAATGAAGTAGAAGAAGTAACGGAAGTTGAAATCCAAACACCCCAAGCAGACTCTAATGAAGAAGTGACAACTGCGACAGCAGATTTGACAACCAATCAAGTGACTGTAGATGATCAAACTGTTCAAGTTGCAGATCTTTCTCAACCAATTGCAGAAGCGCCAAAAGAAGTCTCATCAAATTCAGAAGTTACAGAGACAGTGACTGCTACAGAAGAAGTGACACCATCTACAGGAACTTCTGTCCCAGAGGAGCAAACAGCCGAAACAAGTAGTGCAGTTGCAGAAGCAGCTCCTCAGGCAATGACTCCAGCTGAGAAAGATGAAACTCAAGCAAGCACTCAAGCTGAATCAGCAGTAGAAGCAACTACAACACCAGTAGAAGAAAAAGCTCCTGAAACAACTGCAACAAGTTCAGAAGCAAAAGAAGTAGCATCATCAAATGGAGCTACACCAACAGTTTCTACTTATCAACCAGAAGAGACGAAGATAGTTTCAACAACTTACACAGCTCCAGCTGCGCCTGATTATGCTGGACTTGCAGTAGCGAAATCTGAAAATGCAGGCCTTCAACCACAAACGGCTGCCTTTAAAGAAGAAATTGCCAACTTGTTTGGCATCACATTCTTTAGTGGTTACCGTCCAGGAGACAGTGGAGATCACGGAAAAGGTTTGGCTATTGACTTTATTGTACCAGAAAGCTCAGAACTAGGGGATAAGATTGCGGAATACGCTATTCAAAATATGGCCAGCCGCGGCATTAGTTACATCATCTGGAAACAACGTTTCTATGCTCCATTCGATAGCAAATATGGGCCAGCTAACACTTGGAATCCAATGCCAGACCGCGGTAGTGTGACAGAAAACCACTATGACCATGTTCACGTTTCAATGAATGGATAAACCAGACTTGGTAATATCATTTTGACGAATGAGATCTAGCTTTCGTGATAGGAAGTAGGTCTTGTTCGTTTTTTATTTGTCATACTCTTCGAAAATCTCTTCAAACCACGTCAGTTTTATCTGAAACCTCAAAGCTGTGCTTTGAGCAACCTGCGACTAGCTTTCTAGTTTACTCTTTGATTTTCATTGAGTATCAATTTGAATGGAAGATGGGAAGTTGCTGTCTTGTAATGATTCAAGCAACATTCTTGCAATCTATTTTACTTTATACTCAATTGTTTTCAAAAAGCAACCTTGTCCATTGTCTGCTGACAGTGGACTTTAAAACGCTTTTTTCCAGTCCTTGAATAACTTCTTGAAGCTTATCAATGACGGCTTCCA
>NZ_VMMK01000075.1:0-20242 GCF_013277255.1 Streptococcus sp. 2154 | reverse complement strand
CAATAGTTATCCCCCGCTACCAGGCAGGTTACCTACGCGTTACTCACCCGTTCGCAACTCATCCAGAGAAGCAAGCTCCTCCTTCAGCGTTCTACTTGCATGTATTAGGCACGCCGCCAGCGTTCGTCCTGAGCCAGGATCAAACTCTCATTAAAAGTTTGAGTTCTCACTCATTTCTGTCACTGACAGATTTATTGTTTTTTTCATTGTTCAGTACTACAACAGTTGTTGTAGTGCCCTGCACATTGGTTCGTCTTGTTCAGTTTTCAAAGGTCTTTGTCACTCGCTTCTCTCAAGCGACAACTATATTAGTATATCACAATCACTTTCGCTTGTCAACACTTTTTTTGAAACTTTTTTAATCTTTTTTTCATCAAGTGTTACAACCGCAACATACTATAGTCCGTACGGGATTCGAACCCGTGTTACCGCCGTGAAAAGGCGGTGTCTTAACCCCTTGACCAACGGACCAGAGTGGTTATTTTCAACTCTTACTATTATACAGTCTTTTCTAACTTTGTCAACACCTTTTTTAAAATTTTTTTACTTTTTTGCATGACTTCCTAATGGGTACGGATGTCAAACTCCTTAAACACAATACGTAAGTCCTTTAGGACTCTTTGACGCCCTCGGAAGCGTTCATCTCTTAAGACGCGTTCTAGTTCTTCTTGTTTCTCTTTACTTTGTTTGTTTCTATAATCTCTTAGGGTTTCATGAAAGAGATAATAGTCATCTAGCCAGAGACCTCCCTCACTTATACGATGACTAATCTCACCTACTTCTTCATATGGTTCTTTATCATATCTCCGTTTTTGACTTTCTTGCTTACGGATATAATCTAAAATTCGATTTCGAAACTTGGTTTTGAAATATTTCCTTAAACGTGGAATATCGTCTACCAGTCCTTCTTCTCTACTAATCAATTCATGTAAGCAGAGCATGCCTTCTTGGTTCCAATCCGATAGCTCCCACAAATGAAGGTAATATTCATTTCTACACTTGTATACAATTCCTTGGACTTCTTCATACAATTCTTTAATCATAATCTTCCCCTTTCTGTGTACAGTCTAACAGATTCAGAAACACTTTTGACACATTTCATCCATTCTGTTCTCTACACCGTCTCAACTGCACAAAAAAGAGAGGCTCAGCCTCTCTCAGGGTTATAATTCTGCGATTTGGTTTAGGTTTACTTCTGCAACTGTGTCATTACCAAACATAGAGATAATCATTTTTACTTTGTTATTATCAATTTCTGTAATCTTACCAGTGTAGTCTGCAAAAGCACCATCAATAATACGTACGGTTTGACCAACCTCAACATCGAAATCAAATTCTTGAACAGTTTGTCCCATAGATACCAAAATGTCACGAATTTCTTGTTCCAATAATGGAGTTGGTTTTGATCTATTCCCGTGAGATCCGACAAATCCTGTAACGTTTGGTGTGTTTCGCACAACAAACCAAGCTTCATCTGTCATCACCATTTCTACAAGAACATAACCTGGAAAGCGATTTTCTTCTACTTCTTTTCTCTTTCCATTTTTTTCAACTTGCACTGTTTGTGTTGGAATTTCAACGCGTAGAATATTAGCCAACATATTGTAGGTTTGTGCACGTTGTAATAGATTTTCTTTTACCTTATTTTCATAACCAGAATAAGTTTGTAAAACAAACCACCCTTTATCAAAACTATCCATGATATTTCCTTTCATAAATAGAAGATTTCTAGTGTAATTAACTCCACTAGCCTTCTAAAAAATGTTAATAAATCGAATCAAACCTGAAACAATCAACTGGTCAAAAATGTAAATAATTACTACAAAGAAAGCTGTGTATTCCATGATAGAACGAAAATCTCTCCAGCTTTCCTTGCGAGTTGGCCATGTTGTGTCTTTAAGAAGTCTAAAAATATCTCCAATAAAACGCATCGCTCTCTCCTATCTCGTTTCTCTGTGTGTAGTGTACTTGCCACAATGCTTACAAAATTTATTTACTTCTAGTCGTGTAGGCTTGGGGGTTCCACTAATCTTAATTGAATAGTTTCTCGAACCACAAACCGCACAAGCTAGGCTTGCTTTTTTTAGTGCCATAACGCCTCCATCCTATCTATTATAACAAGAAAGCTAGGCTTTGACAAGCATCTTAACGAAATAGATTGACTACCGAATCCCATATCGTTTGAGCCTTTTCCTTAATCTTCGCATCCGAGATAGCCCGACTAGCCTCATCTACTAGACTTTGCGCACGACTTCTAATATCAGAAAGGCTATTATCCGCCTGATTTTCTTCATTACTCTGTACTTGATTTCTTGTATTGGCTGGTGCAATTCCATTTTGCTTATAAGCATTTTCAACCGTAAAGGTACTTCCTGGTGTATAAGGTAAAATGGTATTGGCAATGTTTCTAAAGACATGGGCTGCACCATTTGAAGTAGATCCTGCTAGATAGTGATTTTCATCAGTGGTCGGAAAACCAAGCCAGTGACTAATCACTACATCTGGAGTATAACCAATTACCCATTGGTCACTTGTATACTCCGGATTGAAAACAGCTTCGGTTGTACCAGTTTTTCCTGCCATGACATAGTTTGCAGGCGATGAACTAATACCGGTTCCGTTGGTGAATGTCCCCAACATCATACTAGTCATCTTGTCAGCTACAGCTTTATCAAGCACCCGTTTTTGTGAATGTTTATGGCTCGCAATAACCTGTCCGCTAGCATTTTCAATTCTACTAATAAAATGAGCTTCAGGCATTAAACCTTCATTTGCAAAGGCAGCGTATGCTTGAGCCATTTGCAGAGGGTTGGTTTCAACACCGCTTCCTAAAGCGACACCAAGAACACGGTCTACCTTTTCCATGTTGAGTCCAAATTTTTCGCCTGCCTCAAAAGCCTTATCAATACCCAAATCATTAACAGTAGCAACAGCAGGTAGATTAAGCGATTCTGCCAAGGCTTGATACATAGGAACTTCTCGACTCGTTTTGATTCCTGCATAGTTATCAACCTTATAGCTGTTATACTGCATGGTATGGTTATCCAAGAGCTTGTTCAAAGCCCAACCTGCTTCAACTGCAGGCGTATAAACAACTAAAGGCTTAATTGTAGAACCAGGGCTACGTTTTGATTGAGTTGCATAGTTGAAATTCCGGAATCCAGTTTTATCATTGTCAGCAACTTGACCGACAACTCCACGAACTCCTCCTGTTTTCGGTTCAAGAGCTACACTTCCTGATTGTGCAAATGTTCCATCCTCTGCCCTCGGAAATAGCGAGGTGTTTTCATAGACAACCTGCATATTTGCTTGGTAGTTTTGGTCCAGCTCTGTGTAAATGCGGTAGCCATTATTGACAATCTCTTCCTCTGTTAGATTATACTTGGAAACAGCTTCATTAACCACCGCATCAAAGTAAGAAGAATAGCGGTAATCTGAGATTTTTCCTTCATACCTATCGTGCAATTGCGAAGTCATATCAACTTCAGTAGCTTCGGTTTCTTGGTTTTTATCAATATATCCTGCTGCAACCATATTTTGCAAGACAGTATCACGACGATTAGTTGAATCTTCTACGGAATTCAAAGGATTATACAATTCCGGCCCCTTCAGCATCCCTGCCAGAGTCGCAGCTTGATCCAAACTCACTTCTGACGCAGAAACTCCAAAGTATTTCTTACTCGCATCTTCTACACCCCACACACCATTTCCAAAATAAGCGTTGTTAAGGTACATGGTTAGAATTTGATCCTTACTATATTTTTTTGTTAATTCTAAGGCCAGGAAAAATTCTTTTGCTTTTCTCTCAACAGTTTGATCCTGAGACAGATAGGCATTTTTAGCCAGCTGTTGGGTAATAGTAGAACCACCACCCGAACGACCAGCAGTAACAATCGCCAAGAAGAAACGACCATAGTTAATCCCGTCGTTTTTATAGAAAGAACGGTCTTCTGTCGCAATAACAGCATTCTGCAAGTTTTTACTGATGTCAGTCAGTTCAACATAAGTTCCTTTTTGACCAGACAAGGCACCAGCCTCTTTTTCTTCACGGTCAAAAATGATAGTCCGAGTTTTCAAGGCGTTTTGCAAATCGTTAACATTGGTTGACTTAGCTACAGCAAACAAATAGGTTCCAACTAGCAAGCCTGCACTCAAACCTAGTATAAGGACAATCTTTGTTAGATGATAACGACGCCAGAATTTTCGAATTGGACCCACTTGGGCCAATTTTTTTCTATCACTGCGAGAACGACGTAAGCTAGTAGAATCAGAATCTTCTAGTTCACTTGTTTCTTTTTTAAAAAGAGAAAGAAATTTCTCGAATAATTTATCTAATTTCATGCGTTTATTTTATCATCTTCATCATAGGAAGACAAGAATTTAGCTATTTCCTATCCAAATAGGGCTTTTTTTGTTACAATATCTGTATGCAATTCACATTTACATTACCAGACTCTCTACCTCAAATGACGGTAAAGCAATTACTGGAGGAGCAACTCCTCATCCCTAGAAAAATCCGTCATTTTTTAAGAATCAAGAAACACATTTTGATTAATCAGCGAGAAGTTCATTGGAACGAGATGGTAAGTCCTGGAGATGTTTGCCAGTTGACTTTTGACGAGGAAGATTATCCCGAAAAAGAAATCCCTTGGGGCAACCCAGACTTAGTGCAGGAAGTTTATCAAGATCAACACTTGGTTATTGTGAACAAACCAGAGGGGATGAAAACGCATGGTAATCAGCAAAACGAAATCGCCCTTCTTAACCATGTCAGTGCCTATGTTGGCCAAACCTGCTATGTCGTTCATCGCCTAGACATGGAAACTAGTGGTTTGGTTCTCTTTGCAAAAAATCCTTTTATCCTGCCCATTCTCAATCGCTTATTGGAGAAAAAAGAGATTTCTAGAGAATATTGGGCGCTTGTTGACGGAAATATCAACAGCAAAGAACTTGTTTTCAGAGACAAAATCGGACGTGATCGCCATGACCGCAGAAAGCGAATAGTTGATGCAAAAAATGGGCAATATGCTGAAACGCATGTAAGCAGATTAAAGCAATTCCCAAACAAAACGACCCTTGTCCGTTGTAAACTAAAGACAGGGCGAACCCATCAGATTCGTGTGCACCTTTCGCATCATAATCTTCCTATCTTGGGTGACCCTCTTTATAATAGTAAATCAAAAACAAATCGCCTTATGCTCCACGCCTTTCGACTTTCCTTTACCCATCCGCTTACTCTAGAGAAATTAAGCTTCACTGTCCCATCAGATACTTTTGAAACAGAATTAAAAAAGAATGGATGATTGTGTCATCCATTTTTCCATATAAGAAAAGCAAGACCAAGAGGCCTTGCTTTTTATCGACTCATGAATTATTTAGCAATTTTTGCGAAGTATTCAAGAGTACGAACAAGTTGTGCAGTGTATGACATTTCGTTGTCGTACCATGATACAACTTTAACCAATTGTTTACCGTCAACGTCAAGAACTTTAGTTTGAGTTGCGTCAAACAATGAACCGTAAGACATACCTAGGATATCTGAAGATACGATTGGATCTTCAGTGTATCCGTATGATTCGTTTGAAGCTGCTTTCATAGCTGCGTTCACTTCGTCAACAGTAACGTTCTTTTCAAGAACTGCTACCAACTCAGTTACAGAACCTGCTGGAACAGGAACACGTTGAGCAGCTCCGTCCAATTTACCGTTCAATTCTGGGATTACAAGACCGATAGCTTTCGCAGCACCAGTTGAGTTAGGAACGATGTTTACAGCACCAGCGCGAGCACGGCGAAGGTCACCACCACGGTGTGGTCCGTCAAGAATCATTTGGTCACCAGTGTAAGCGTGGATAGTAGTCATCAATCCTTCTACAACACCAAAGTTATCTTGAAGAGCTTTAGCCATAGGAGCCAAGCAGTTTGTAGTACATGAAGCACCTGAGATAACTGTTTCAGTACCGTCAAGAACGTCGTGGTTAGTGTTGAATACAACTGTTTTAACGTCGTTTCCACCAGGAGCAGTGATAACAACTTTTTTAGCTCCACCAGCGTGCAAGTGTTTTTCAGCAGCTGCTTTCTTAGCAAAGAAACCAGTAGCTTCAAGAACGATTTCTACACCGTCGTTAGCCCAGTCGATTTGTTCTGGATCACGTTCAGCAGAAACTTTGATGAATTTACCGTTAACTTCAAATCCGCCTTCTTTAACTTCAACAGTACCGTCGAAACGACCTTGAGTTGTGTCGTATTTCAACAAGTGTGCAAGCATAACTGGATCTGTAAGGTCGTTGATACGAGTAACTTCAACACCTTCTACGTTTTGGATACGACGGAAAGCAAGACGACCGATACGTCCGAAACCGTTAATACCAACTTTAACTACCATTAGTGATTTCCTCCTTATGAAAATCATGAAATTTTTATTGTGAAAAGAGTAACTTGAATCACTACAAATCACCTTTCAACAAACCTATTATATAACTATTTGAGTTGAATTGCAAGTATGGGCATTATTTTTCTATGTTAGTTTCTTTTTAAGACTGTAAATCAAGGAATCCCTTACTATTCATAGCGTAACGATTCTACTGGATCCATTTTACTAATTTTACGTGCTGGGAAGTAAGCTGATACATAACCAAGTAGTAGAGCGAAAGCTAGAGTCCCTAAAACAGATAACAAATTTAATTCAAAAACCTTAGTGATGGATGGGTAAAAGTGACTTACAATCGCATTCGCCAAACTTCCCACCCCTTGTGCAACCGAAAATGCCAGCAGCAAGGCGATTCCTACAATCCAGATAGCCTCGTAAATAAAAATTCCTTTGACATCACGATTTTGATAACCAACTGCCTTCATGACACCTATTTCCTTAGAACGTTGCATGATATTGATGTAAATAATGATACCAATCATGACCGCTGCTACCACAATAGCTTGTGATGAAAGTACAATCAACAATCCCTGAATGACACGAATAAAAGTAATCACAATATCAAGAACCTTCTGTTGAGAAAGAACAGTATACTTCTTGTTTTTCTGCAATTCTTCTGTTATCGCTTTTGTTTGTGATGGATCTTTGAGTTCCAAGATAAAATAAGATACAGCTTTTGTAAATCCAGCCTCTTTCAAAATCGTTTCCATTTGATGAGACGGCATGAAACTGTTGCTGTCCTCCAAGTCATCTTCATCATTGATTACACGTACAATCTTTGTTTGAAATTGAGCAGTCTTGCTAGCTTCAGCATCATTTTCTACAATGCTGGCTGAGACTGATTTGCCAATAATATCACTAGCTGTCAGATTTTTTCCTGTCTGTTCATTCCAATTTTTTAGTAAACTGCTTGGAATCGTCAATCCCTGTTCATTTGAATCAGTATAGAGGGAACCGGCTAATACTTTGTCCGCCTCATTACTACTAACAGAGATACTTGTATCCTCATAGAGACTCACCACTTGAGCATAAGAAGGCATCGTTTGACTCAGATCTATTTCTTGACCATCTATAGTAATATTTGACATGATCATCCCAAAAGGACTCTCCAAATATTTAATAGTTTCTTTGCCAACTGTATCCGTGATATAGTTCTTATCATCTTGGTTCAAAAAGCCTCGTCCAACATTTTTTGTGTTTAAAGCAATCTGAACTTGAGAAGGGATTTGACCTCCATTCGTATTTTCATCAATCATCGAAATCAAAGCATTTCCCAAGCCGAAAGAAATTAAGACTCCTACAAAACCGATTGAGGTTGCTAGCGCAATCAATAGGTTACGCCACTTTCTTTCCAGAAAGTTATTTAAAGAAAGTTTGAATTTATTTTTCAATGATAATCCTTTATTTTTTGACTTCTTCAACGACTTCACCGTCCTTCATTTTGATAATCACATCTGCATATTCGGCAACCTCTGGATTATGGGTTACAATCAACACTGTTTTCCCTGTTTGGGCTAAATTTTTAAATACTTCCAATACCATTTCTTGGGATTGAGAATCCAGCGAACCCGTTGGCTCATCTGCTACAATCATATCTGGCTGATTTACCAGTGCACGCGCGATTGCTACACGTTGCTTTTGCCCACCAGAAAGTTGTTTAACATTTTTAGCTACAAAAGGCTCCATGCCCAAGTTACTTAATTGCTCCTTTGCAACCATTGTCATCTCCCTGTCAGATAAATCTTTGACATAGAGAGGTAGCTTGACATTGTCCAAAACAGACTGATGAGGAATGAGGTTAAAGTTTTGAAACACAAATCCAATCTTATCTTTACGAAATTGAGTTAGTTCAATCTCTGATAAGTCACGGAGGGATTCCCCTTTAAACTCTAAATCTCCTTCATATTGTCTATCTAAACCGCTGATGATATTGAGTAGACTGGTTTTGCCACAGCCTGATGGACCGTAAATCGCTGTAATTTTACCTTTTGCAATCTGCAGGTTAACATTTCTTAGAGCCTGCTCTTGATGTTTACCGTCCAAAGTGTAAAACTTTGAAATATTTTTAATGGATAAAATGGACATGATTATCTCCTTTAATTACTTTTGACAACATATGTCGATATAAACTACAATAAATAATACTGATATAAACTATATTTAACAATATCAAGCCCCATAAACCAAATAGTTTAATTTGATTGAATAATAAGCAAACCATAACTGGTACGAAGCGAATAATGTACAACGTTATCCTTGTATTTATAGGAATTGAAAAAGCATCTAATTCTTTCGCATTCTTGAAATGATACTTTCTAAATATAATTATCTCTAACATTTGTATCCCTTGGCATAAAAAATATGCTAGAGAAACTCCGAAAAGAAATAGGGAAATATCTATAAAACCGTACCCCAGATAATTTAAAAAGAAATATAGCGAGATCGACGGAACTAAAATACTAATAAAATTTAAAGACCAAATTCTTTTTTTTATAAACTTATTAAGATTAACCCCCACAGCCTTCAGATAAGGGAAGTCCTTATTTAAAGTAAGAAAATAAAAATTTATCCCTTTATTGCTAAAAAATACTGTCCCTGAAAATAAAGCTGTGTTCAATATCATCGCTTTATTCGAGATAACAATTCCTAAAAAATCTGGTAAAACCAACCACATGAACATAAACATAAAAGTTGAAAATACAGGTATAGTCATCGCTTTAAACACCGTCAAACCATCAACGACAGATAATAAATAGGTCATGCTAAACGATTTTTTAAACCTTGGCCTAACATACCTGATTTTCGATATAAAAAATATACTATTAAGTAAAAAAACAAGTAGGCACGCAAATATTCCTAAAGAAATATCATAGAAAAAAATAACTACTAAGATTGGAGAAACTAGAATTAAATTCTTTAAAAATACTATATTCCAAAATTCTCTCCCTGTGACATTGAAAAATATCCTCATTGTACTCTCTGTTTTAGTTTTTAAAACATAAATATTTTCATAAATTATTCCTAATAACAAAATTGCAGGAACAAGTATTTTTACTAATTCAAAGTATGATAGGATACCCAAAATTTGATTTTCACTTAATAGCTTATAAACTTCTTGTTTAGCAAAACAAAATATAAAAATCAAACTAACAGATGAAAGAAAATATTTGTAAGTCGATTGAAGCAACGATAATTCCTTGACATTATTCGAATCATTCCAGTATCCCTGTCGAGATAGGAATAATAGAGTAATAGAGTAATAAAACTTTTCCATATAACTTTCCTCTACAAAGAAATAATCTGATCAACTGTCGGTAAAATTTCTTGCCTCTCGTGACTTACAATAATGAAGTGTTTGCCTAGATTTATCTTTTGCTCCATCAATTGAAGCAGATTTTCAACCGAAATTTGATCTAAACCTGATAAAGGTTCATCCATAACATACAAGTCCGAATCCAATAAAAACGCTGCTATAAGCATTACTTTTTTCTTTTCTCCTAATGACAATGATTGAATTGTTTGTGTCATTAATTTCTCATTCAAATAAAATTGTTCTCGTAATTCTCTTAACCGTTCTTCGAACAAATTTGTTTCAATAAAAAATTGTTTCTGTAAAAATCCGAATAATAAATTAGGAGATAAACCAATGAAATAGTTGTCCGAAGAATCTGGAACATAGCTAACTTTTTCTTCAGAAATCAATGAGCCAGAATATGGTTGAACAATTCCTAGTAATACTTTCAATAATGTTGACTTTCCTGAGCCATTTTTTCCAGTAATCAGTGTAAGACCTGAATTTGAAGTATCAAAAGAAATATTGTTAAACAGTATCCGACTATTTATCCTATACGAAATGTTCTCTACTTTCATTTTTTCTCCTTTTATATTATAATTAAAATAGTTGATAGTTATGTCTATAATCTTTTTGAGAATGCCCATTTTCAAACTGAGACATAACTATCAATTATTTTTTTATATTAATTTCTAATTTTACTAATATTTTATGTAAAAATCAACTCTGTTCTATTAATTTCTAAACTAGAACCACTGTTTAACCCAGCCCCAAATTGCTGTTAAAATCCAGTCAATAATAATCCATCTGATAATTCTCCATACGAAACTCCACATAATAATTCCTCCTATTTACTAAACCATTGTTTAACCCAGCCCCAGATAGCTTCCCATAGCAAACTAATCAGAATCCATTTTACAATTTTCCATACCCAACGCCACATATTTTATTTCTCCTTTTTAAATTTCTATTTTAATTTTCTAAAAAAATCAAAATCTCTAAATGTCCTGTTATTCTCCAACGTCATATCAAGTCCCTCATTTACTTCTCGTACAATAATAAGTGCATTTTTTTCTATTCCAATTATGGGATAGATTTTTAATCTTTTAGACTTTATTGTGATCAAATCCAATAAATAGCCGTTAACTCTTATTTCTACTTGAATAAGATTTGATAGTGTTTGTCGAATGAGCAGTACATCTCCTACTTCTGACATACCAGTCAATAAAACATTGTTTATTCTTTCAAATTCTAGCATGTCATTCCTCTAAACTCAAGTCCACCACCCACCCGTGATAAATAGAAAAATCATTATTTTAATCATAGTAAATTCCTTTCTCTTTATTATGAATCCATTGTAACAAAAAAGCGACATTTCCCCAATGACAGAAATGTCACTCCTATAAATCATTTAATAATACCTTTCTAAGTCTTCGCTCCATTCCTTATCTAAACTAACGAGTAACTTCTCATTACCAAACATCCTCGCCATCATTTTTGCTTCTTCATACTTTTGTTTGGCTGTATCATAATCGGTATGAATATAATATTTCCACTCCACCATCAAGACAATCGGTTGCTTTTGGAAATCTCGTGTTTTTTGTCCTATTTTATTTAAGGTCTCGACTGCCCTCTTAAAATAATGAAACAGCCCCATAATTTCTATACAAGCTAAAGAAGCTAACAAGGAATCTCTAAGTAAGTCCAAACAATCGAACTCTATCTTATCAACCTGAGAACTTAGTTTGTCATGAAAACAAAGAATGGTTTCATGCTCAGATTCTTTTATCTCACCCACATTTAAACCGTCCATTAACTGACAGTTGAAATACAGTCTCAGTTTCAACAAATCCTCGGCTTTATATACATCTCTGGATAGTAAATCTTGAAGACCGTCTTCAATCACACCACTTCCGTATAAGGAATTACTAGTCGCTCTCACTGCATCTATAGCTTGAAGACAATCCACTAGCACTTTCTCATCACGGGGCAGGTCATCATAAAAACACTCAAAAATCTCATCAAAATATTCTTCCTTTTGTTCCTGCAACTCCTCGTCTCCATAGTCAGGATGATGTAAAAGAAAGTACTTTAATTCTTGGTAACGCTTGGGTAATTCCTTATAATCTGGCATCAAGACGTAGGACGGAATTTCTAATCGTTCTGCAATATATTCTAGTGTTTTTATCGTCGGGCGAAATTCTCCTTTTTCAATCCGCACCAACTGACGCACTGATAATTCAGACTCATCCCCGCAAAAAACTGGACGACTAAGTCCTTTCTCCTCTCTTAAAAGTCGCACTTTATCCCCTAACTCATTTATCTTGTTCATTTGCCCCTCGCATGATTATTAAAGATTTGATTTTCAAATAAATATATGCGATGATTATACCATTTTTCAAATAGAATTACAAAAAAAGAGACAGGATTTCTCCTGCCTCTAGGCTGATAACAATTATTTACGGCGTCCTGGTCTTTCTTTGTAACCATAGTAAGAATCTTCGATGATTTCTTGCATGTGGTCAACCATTGGAAGACGTGGGTTAGCTGGTGAACATTGATCTTCGTAAGCAAGGAAGGCCAATTCACGTGAATGTTCTTTCCATTCTTTTTCATCAATTCCTTGTGCTTTGAAGTTCATTTGGATACCTACGCGCTCACCAAGTTCGTAGACAGCTTTTGCGTAAGATTCCACACCTTCTTCTGGAGTAGAAGCTGGAAGTCCAAGCATGCGTGCGATATCTTGGTATTTTTCATCTGCACGGTAGTAGTTGTACTTAGGCCATGTTGCTGTCTTAGATGGACGTGTACCGTTGTAGCGGATGACGTATGGAAGCAAGATTGCATTTGTACGACCGTGGATTGTGTGGAATTGCGCACCAATCTTATGAGCCATTGAGTGAGAAATACCTAGGAAGGCATTAGCAAAGGCCATACCAGCGATTGTTGAAGCGTTATGCATTTTCTCACGTGAATGGAAGTCTGCGTTCTTAACTGAGCTTTCAAGGTTTTCAAATACAAGCTTGATTGCTTGAAGTGCAAGTCCGTCAGTGTAGTCGCTAGCCATTTGTGATACGTAAGCTTCAGTCGCGTGGGTCAATACGTCCATACCAGTGTCCGCAGCAACAAATCCAGGAACTGTCAATACCAAAGCAGGGTCTACAATTGCCACAGTTGGTGTCAATGAGTAGTCAGCGATTGGGTATTTACGGTTATTTGCTTTATCAGAGATAACGGCAAATGGAGTTACTTCAGATCCTGTACCAGATGTAGTTGGGATCGCGATGAATTTAGTCTTCTTACCAAGCAATGGGAATTTGAAGGCACGTTTACGGATATCCATGAATTTTTGGACAAGGTCACGGAAGTCCACTTCTGGTTGTTCGTAGAAGAGCCACATTACTTTAGCAGCATCCATTGGAGATCCACCACCGAGAGCGATGATTGTATCTGGTTTGAAGGCACGCATAATCTCAGTACCACGATTTACAGTTGTGATATCTGGATCTGGTTCTACATCAGCAAAGATTTGGTAAACAACCTTATTGCGACGAAGGTCAAGTTGTTCGATGATACGATCAAGGAAACCAAGCTCTACCATGGCATGGTCAGTAACGATCATGACACGTTCAACGTCACGACATTTTTGAAGGTATTGAATTGAATCGCGTTCAAAGTATGTTTTTGAAGGAAGTTTCATCCATTGCATGTTATTTCTCCGTCTTCCGACTTTTTTGATATTCAAGAGGTTAATGGCACTAACGTTATCCCCAACTGAGTTGCGTCCGTAAGAACCACATCCAAGTGTCAATGATGGCAAGAAGGCATTGTAAACGTCCCCGATACCACCGAAAGTAGAAGGTGAGTTACAGATAACACGAATAGCTTTAACAGCTTTACCAAATTCTTTAGTCAATTCTTCGTCAGCTGTGTGGATGGCTGCTGAGTGCCCAAGACCGTTAAATTCAACCATTTGACGAGCTTTGGCAATACCATCTTCGCGACTTTCAGATTTCAAAACTGCGATAACTGGTGACAATTTTTCACGAGTCAATGGCTCATTTTCACCAACTTCTTTACATTCTGCAGCAAGAATGTTTGTTCCTTCTGGAACTGTAAATCCTGCTTGTTCTGCAATCCAAGTTGCTGGTTTACCAACGATGTCAGCGTTCAATTTTGCACCCGCACAGTTTTTGCTGTTTGCTTTCACGCCGAAGCAGAACTCTTCAAGAAGTGCTTTTTCTTTTTTGTTTACAAAGTAAGTGTGGTAAGATTTGAACTCTGCTACAAATTCATCGTAAATTTCTTTATCAATGATAACTGCTTGTTCAGATGCACAGACCATACCGTTATCAAATGATTTAGACATAACGATATCGTGTGCTGCTTGACGGATATTTGCTGATTTTTCAACATAAGCTGGCACGTTTCCGGCACCTACCCCAAGAGCTGGTTTCCCACATGAATAAGCCGCCTTAACCATGGCATTACCACCTGTTGCAAGGATTGTCGCAACACCTTCGTGGTTCATAAGGGCACTTGTTGCTTCCATAGATGGTTGAGTAATCCATTGCACACAGTTTTCAGGAGCACCAGCTGCGATAGCTGCATCGCGGACGATACGAGCTGCATGAGCTGATGATTCTTGAGCTGATGGATGGAAGGCAAAGACGATTGGATTACGTGTCTTCAATGAAATCAATGATTTGAAGATCGCTGTTGATGTTGGGTTTGTTGTTGGAGTGATACCACAGACAACACCGACCGGTTCAGCAATCAGAGTCAAACCTGTTACATCATCTTCTTCGATAACGCCAACTGTCTTAGTGTGGCGCATGTTGTTTACTACGTGTTCACAAGCAAACAAGTTCTTAGTTGCTTTATCTTCAAATACACCACGTCCTGTTTCTTCAAAGGCATGTAAAGCCAATTCCCCGTGGGCATCCAAAGCTGCCACTGACGCTTTAGCTACGATGTAGTCAACCTGCTCTTGATCCAACTTACGCATTTCTTCAAGAGCAACTAGAGCTTTTTGCACCAACTCATCTACATGTTTTTCAGCAGCGAGTTTCTTTTCCTCTGGTGTCACAGTTTTTTTATCAGCCATATTTTCCTCCATAGCTTTCAAGGATTTAATCCTTTGTTAATTTTTTCACAAGTTTATTATAACGCATTATTTCAACTTTGTAAACAGTTTCATAAACATTTCACAAAGAATTTTTAGTTCCTTGTGAAATGTTTGTCATTTTCTTTTCTTAGCAAGCTTTTTCTTTAAAGTTTGTGAAATTTATTTCAAATGTTTTTTTATTTCACAAACTTGCTTGGAAGAGGAACTTGGAAAGATAGGGATTTACAGGTAAGCGCTTACTTAAACATTCTAACAATACCTCCTTTGATAAGGAGGCTTTATTTTTGTTGAAAAACGCCTTGTTTAAAAGTCCCTTCATAAACGACTTCTTGTTCTGTTGTTAGTTTTCCTTTTCCTTCAGCCTGACCATTTACAAAATCACCTTCGTAGGTCCAGCCTTCTTTAGATTGAAAGGTACCTTTTCCGTTGAAGGCTCCATTGTTGAAACCACCTGTATATTGGTCTCCATTTTGGAAGGTAATGGTACCTTGCCCATTCATTTTACCACGTACAAGACTGCCATCGTAAACAATCGTTCCATTATCAAGCTTTAGAACACCTTTTCCGGGAATATTTAGAAAAAAGACGAGTAGAGCACAAAAAACAATGGCAACTACTGCCAAAAGCTCTAAACGTGGACGAGTCAGATAGACACGATACTTTTCGTAAAAATTCTTAAGATTTTTCATCTTCACTCTCCTTCTCTAAACGTTCTAACCATGCTTGACAACCCTCTTGAACACGTCGATAGGTTTCCTCAAAATCTCCTGTATACCAAGGATCTGGTACACTTTCAGATGCAAATGAGTAAATCTTATCTTGACAGTCTACTGGACACATCTGACGTAAGTCAGAAACATTCGAAGCATCCATGCCGATAATATAATCAAAGGCTTCAAAATCTTCCTTGTTAATCTGAAGCGATGTCTTGTTCTTGTCATAAGGAATCTCATACTCTTGAAAAATCCCTTGCGTCCCCTTATGAATCGGATTGCCATGTTCCCAAGAGGAAGTCGCTCGACTTTGGATTTCATAATTATCTGTCATTGATTTCATCACAAACTCGGCCATAGGACTGCGGCAAATATTTCCCAGACAGACAAAGACTAATTTTTTCATCCTATTTCCTTTCTTTTATAGAAAAACGGGAGTTCGTGATCCCGTCTTATTTTTCAATTGCGCCTTCTAGTGAAGCTGTTTCTTTCAGCGGTAATACTGTCTTGATAGCAGCTAGTTCAAAAGTCAAGTAAACTCCATCTACGTCAAGAACAATTGTTCCCTTCTCCGTATCTACTTCATCGACTGTTCCATAAAGTCCACCGATTGTAATCACTTCATAGCCTTTTTGTAGTTTATTCAAGCTTTCCATACGTTTTTGTGCTTGTTTCTTTTGAGAGCGTTGCGTAAAGAACATCAAGCCCACCATAAGGGCTAGCATGATTAAAAATGTATAATTTGGATTCATTGTCTTCTCCTTTGTCTTTTACATAGGACTACTATATCAAATTTCAGCTACTTTTACAAGATTGTACCTTGCTTTTCTAGTAAGAAAAAACCAGAGCTTGCGCCCTGATTTTTAGAATTATTTCAAGTTTTGAACGACTTTTACAAGATTTTCTACAGTAAAGCCATATTCTGCCAATACTTTTGGTGCTGGGGCAGAGGCTCCGAAGGTATCAATACCGAGAACGGCACCATCGAGACCAACATATTTGTACCAGTTTTGACTTGCACCCATTTCGACTGCAACACGACGGCGGACTGCATTTGGAAGAATTTCTTCCTTGTAAGCTGCATCTTGTTTATCAAAGACATCTGTAGATGGCATGCTGACTACGCGGATTTTTGCGCCTTGACTAGCCAATTCTTTGGCAGCTGAGACAGCAAGATTAACCTCTGAGCCTGTCGCAATCAAGATTGTATCAAAGTCTGCTGCATTTTCATAGACAACATAAGCACCTTTAGCAACCTTGTCGAAGTCTGTTCCCTCTTCGACAGTCAAGTTTTGACGTGTCAAGACAAGGGCAGTTGGTGTTTTCTCACTTGTTACTGCAAGGTACCAAGCTGCTTGCGTTTCACGCGCATCTGCTGGACGGAAAACATTTAGATTTGGCATAGCACGAAGACCTGCCAAGTGCTCAACTGGTTCGTGAGTCGGACCGTCTTCCCCAACTGCGATTGAATCGTGAGTAAAGACATAAGTCACAGGAAGTCCTTGCAAGGCTGACAAGCGAACAGCTGCCTTCACATAGTCAGAGAAGACGAAGAAAGTTCCACCGTAAACACGAAGCCCACCGTGAAGGGCCATCCCGTTCAAGATCGTTCCCATGGCAAATTCACGAACACCAAACTGAATGTTACGGTTCAAGCGATTGGCATCGTCTTGAAGTCCGTCAGTCTTGATATAAGTCATGTTTGAGTGAGCTAGGTCAGCTGATCCACCCAAGAAAGTTGGTAACTTAGCTGCCACAACATTCAAGGCATCTTGGCTTGAATTACGAGTTGCTTGAGAGAAACCATTTTCTAAGGCTGGGAAGTCTGCTGGAGTCACTTCAACTGGATCACGTCCGTCGATGATGGCTTCTACTTCTGCAGCCAATTCTGGATGCGCTTCTTTATAGTCAGCAACTAATTTTGTCCAAGCTTCATAAGCTGATGCGCCACGGTCTGCAACATGTTCTTTGAAATCAGCATATACTTGTTCTGGAATTTCAAATGGTTCGTAGTCCCAACCGAGGGCTTGACGAGTTGATGCAGTTTCATCTGCTCCAAGAGGGGCGCCGTGTACAGCATTAGTTCCTTGTTTGTTTGGAGAACCGTATCCAATAACCGTCTTCACTTCAATCAAAGATGGCTTGCCTGAAGCTTTTGCTGTTTCGATAGCAGCATGGATGGCTTCCAAGTCTGTTCCATTTTCAACCAAGGCAGTATGCCAACCGTAGGCATTGTAACGGTCACGAACACTTTCTGTAAAGGAATCCTTTGTCTCACCATCCAAGTTGATATCATTTGAATCATAAAGAACAACCAACTTATCAAGTTTTTGCAAACCTGCGTATGAAGCCGCCTCGCTTGAGACACCTTCCATCAAGTCTCCGTCTCCACAGATAACGTAAGTATAGTGGTCAAAGATATTGTAGCCTTCTCGGTTATATTTGGCTGCCAAGAAACGTTCTGCTTGGGCAAAACCAGTAGCAGTTGAAATCCCTTGCCCTAGAGGACCTGTTGTAGCATCAATCCCTGCTGTATGGCCAAATTCTGGGTGACCTGGTGTTTTTGAACCCCATTGACGGAAGCTCTTGATCTCATCCATACTAACATCTTCAAAGCCAGAAAGGTGAAGAAGGGCATAAAGAAGCATTGAACCATGACCAGCTGAAAGAATGAAACGGTCGCGGTTAATCCAGTTTGGTTGAGCTGGATTGATACGAAGTTGTTTTGTAAAGAGGCTGTAAGCCATCGGAGCTGCTCCCATAACCACACCTGGGTGACCTGAGTTGGCTTTGTTGATGGCGTCAATACCTAGAAAACGAATTGCATTAACAGATAGATTTGACATAGAATTTCCTTTCTATTTGAGGTGATTATTGAATCACACATTCTATTTTACTATTATATGAAAATTATCCGTATCATGCAACATACGGATAACCTCCAAAGAATATTTTTATATTATAGCAAAGCTTTAAATTGAATGTTAGAGTCTTGTTCAAAACAATCATCAAAACCACGTGGATGATGGTATTCTACTAAGTGTTGATCTTGAGGATAAGTATACTTACCGCCAACTTCCCAGATAAATGGATGGAAATCGTATTGCAAGCGATCTTTTCGCATTTTCCAAAGTTCTAGAATCTCATTAGTAGAAGCCATGAAGTTAGACCAGATATCATAGTGAACTGGGATAATGACTTTGGTACGCAGATTTTCTGCCATACGAAGAAGGTCGATAGATGTCATTTTGTCTTGGATACCTATCGGATTTTCACCATAGTTATTCAAAGCAACATCAATTTTAAAGTCTTTACCATGTTTTGCAAAATAGTTTGAGAAGTGAGAATCTGCACCATGATAGATGGTTCCACCTGGTGTTTCAAAGATATAGTTAACAGCCTTTTGAGCCATTTCTTCATCTGTAACAGCCAAGCCAGCAAGTTCACCGCCTGTCTCATCAGCACCGTTCACTGGGAGAGTTACCAAGCAAGTACGGTCAAATGATTCTACTGCATGAATCTTCATATCTTTTAATTCGATAGTGTCACCTGGTTTAACAACGATGATACGTTCTTTTGGAACACCCCATCCTTCCCAGATTCGTCCACAGTGGTAAGGACCGATAAACTTAACATGCTCTAACTTAGGATTGTTGAGAATTGCTGCAGCTGTGTATGGGGCGATATGATCACTGTGGAAGTGTGAAACTAAGTAATAGTCTAGTTCGTTGATAGCAAATGGATCGATAACCATTGGCTGAACACGCAAGTTTGGTTGCAACTTACGAACACCTGCCATATTTGCCATTTGGTGCCCACGAACCATATCTTTCACTTTTTTGGTTGATTTTCCACGATTTGACCAAAGGTCCATGACAACGTTAGCACCAGCTGGTGTCTTAATCCAAGTACCACAGTTGCCTAGCCACCACATGGCAAAGTTGCCTTCAGGTACGACTTCTTCTTCGATTTCTTCGTTCAACCATGTTCCCCACTCTGGGAAAGTGGCTAAAATCCATGACTCTCTTGTAATTTCTTTGACGTTTGGCATATGTCGCCTCCTTTGGATATAATTGTTATCTTTGAGATTAGTATACCACCCTTCAAAACACTAAAAAAGACCAAGAAAAACACAGGTTTGTGTTCATCATTGGACTGTCCTTCAAATATCTTCCAAAAAAGCTTGAACTACTATTTCTTGATTTATAAGTGTTTGAACCTCTTCTTGGAACTTACTAGCCAACTTGCTGTCTGCAATATAAGACGAAATAAGACTAGAAAGATTTTCACTGAAACTTTTGCCCTCATTACCAAATATATTGTGTTTAAGATAGTCTAGCATTCTCAAAATATCTTCTGCTTCAAGGATAGGATTAACCCTTAAAATCGGAAATCTGCTATCCAAATCATCATTAGTAGTAATCACTACATCAACTTGTGCAATATCTTCCACACTCTTAAATTGTTCTGTTGTAAATACAGTGTCAATTTGCTCATTTGGAAAATAAAGTTTGCATTGTTTCAGCAAAAGTCTCGAAACCGCAACACCTTCATCACAAACAAGATAAACTTTTTTCATATTTTTTTGAGACGATGGTGTATACTTTAAAAATCCTCCAATATGAATCGTCAAATAGGCAATATCATCGTCTGTTAGCCGAATAATACTATCCTAAAATCAA
>NZ_VMMK01000074.1:0-3293 GCF_013277255.1 Streptococcus sp. 2154 | reverse complement strand
TGTTTGGAACGCTTTTTAAAGCTAAATGACTATATCAAGCAGATAGTAAAGAACCTTGGGCCTACTACTGGTTAGGAATCACTGGAGGGAAAGCTCCTGATTTTTTTTGCCCTTTCTCAAATTTCTGATCAATCCTATCTCATCCAATCTGAAACTTGTCATACCCAGACTACTGCAAAACTCATCTCAGACATTGTTCGCTTCGCTCAGATTACAAAATCCAATGAATTAGCTCAACTCCATATCATGGGACAACTCCATGAACTGATGTTTCATCTGGGAACTATTGCTCCCAATCAGAAAAAAGAATATTTCATCAACCTACCAACTCTATCTTGAATGCAAACGATTAATTGATAGCCACTATCCTCAATCACTTACAATTCAAGATTTAACAAAAGAACTATCCGTTCACAGAAGCTACTTATCAAGCGTATTCAAAGAATTTAATACCTTATCACCCAAAGAATACCTACTCTACGTTCGAATGCACCGAGCTAAACAACTTCTCGAAAATACCCAAGAATCCATCAAGGTAATTGCATACTCGGTAGGTTTTTCAGATCCACTACATTTTTCGAAAGCTTATAAACAATACTTTAATCAGACTCCAAGTCATACAAGAAAAGAATACTCTCAATACCAACTAGTGAGAAAGGCAACATTATGAAATCCTACCAAGCTGTCTACCAAATCCTATCTAAAGAAACCGACTATATCAGCGGAGAAAAAATCGCAGAAAAACTATCCCTAAGCCGAACATCAATTTGGAAAGCTATCAAGCGACTAGAACAAGAAGGGATTGAAATTGATAGTATCAAAAATAGAGGATATAAACTGATGAATGGTGACCTTATTCTTCCAGAGATTCTAGAAGAAAATCTTCCAATTAAAATCAGTTTTAAACCCGAAACAAAATCAACACAACTAGATGCAAAAGAAGCAATTGATTTAGGCTATGAAGCAAACACCCTCTATCTAGCTTCCTATCAAATAGCAGGGCGTGGCCGTTTTCAACGCTCCTTCTACTCTCCTCAAGGTGGCATTTATATGACCCTCCATCTTAAACCAAATCTTCCCTATGACAAATTACCGTCCTACACACTACTTGTAGCTGGAGCTGTCTACAAAGCCATTAAGAACCTAACTTTAATAGATGTCGACATAAAATGGGTCAATGATATCTACCTAAACAATCATAAAATTGGAGGAATTCTCACTGAAGCAATGACCTCTGTAGAAACTGGCTTAGTCACAGATATCATTATTGGAGTAGGTATCAATTTCACTATTAAAGACTTCCCTCAGGAATTAAAAGAAAAAGCTGCCAGCTTATTTAAAGCTACAGCTCCTATAACAAGGAATGAATTGATCATAGAAATCTGGCGTACTTTCTTCGAAACACCAGCAGAAGAGCTATTATACCTATACAAAAAACAGTCATTCGTTCTTGGAAAAGAAGTTACTTTCACACTAGATCAAAAAGACTACAAGGGACTTGCTAAAGACATCTCTGAAAGTGGAAAACTTTTGGTGCAATGTGATAACGGAAAAGAAATCTGGCTCAATAGCGGAGAAATTTCTCTCAAGAGTTGGAAGTAATAATAAATTAGAACAACCATAAAATCGACAGTATATAAAGATTTTAGCTTTTCTTCAACCCACTACAGTTGACAAAGAGCCTGAAAACTTCAAAAAACGGATTTTTATCGCTCTGAACATCAAAAAAGAAAGGACGAAATTTGTCCTTTCTCGAGCTTAGCTGACTTCAACCCACTACAGTTGACAAAGAGCCAAATGAAAAAGAGAGTTACAAACTCTCATTAAAACGGAGAATAAGGGATTCGAACCCTTGCGCCAGTTACCCGACCTAACGATTTAGCAAACCGTCCTCTTCAGCCTCTTGAGTAATTCTCCAATTAATGGGCACGAGTGGACTCGAACCACCGACCTCACGCTTATCAGGCGTGCGCTCTAACCACCTGAGCTACGCGCCCAAGTTAAAAAACTTGGTAATTTGAACAAAGTTCAAAGCGGGTGACGAGAATCGAACTCGCGACAACAGCTTGGAAGGCTGTAGTTTTACCACTAAACTACACCCGCATAAATACTATCAATAAAATGGCGCGAGACGGAATCGAACCGCCGACACATGGAGCTTCAATCCATTGCTCTACCAACTGAGCTACCGAGCCTTATTGCGGGAGCAGGATTTGAACCTACGACCTTCGGGTTATGAGCCCGACGAGCTACCGAGCTGCTCCATCCCGCGTTAATATAAAAGGAGGATGTGGGATTCGAACCCACGCACGCTTTTACACGCCTGACGGTTTTCAAGACCGTTCCCTTCAGCCGGACTTGGGTAATCCTCCAATATTCAAATGGACCTTGTAGGACTTGAACCTACGACCACTCGGTTATGAGCCGAGAGCTCTAACCAGCTGAGCTAAAGGTCCGACAAGATCATTATAGCGGCGAAGGGGATCGAACCCCCGACCTCCCGGGTATGAACCGGACGCTCTAGCCAGCTGAGCTACACCGCCATGAATCGGGAAGACAGGATTCGAACCTGCGACACCTTGGTCCCAAACCAAGTACTCTACCAAGCTGAGCTACTTCCCGAGTTAAATAGAAAAATGCACCCTAGAGGAGTCGAACCTCTAACCGCCTGATTCGTAGTCAGGTACTCTATCCAGTTGAGCTAAGGGTGCTCATTAGTTTATGCCGAAGACCGGAATCGAACCGGTACGATCGTTACCAATCGCAGGATTTTAAGTCCTGTGCGTCTGCCAGTTCCGCCACCCCGGCCTCTCTAAGCGAACGACGGGATTCGAACCCGCGACCCCCACCTTGGCAAGGTGGTGTTCTACCACTGAACTACGTTCGCACTGTTTTCTTCTATCTAAAAATGCCGGCTACATGACTTGAACACGCGACCCTCTGATTACAAATCAGATGCTCTACCAACTGAGCTAAGCCGGCTCATTTATTATATCTTAATGCGGGTTAAGGGACTTGAACCCCCACGCCGTTAAGCGCCAGATCCTAAATCTGGTGCGTCTGCCAATTCCGCCAAACCCGCATATATGACCCGTACTGGGCTCGAACCAGTGACCCATTGATTAAAAGTCAATTGCTCTACCAACTGAGCTAACGAGTCTAAAATAACTTGCGTTACCTTAAACGGTCCCGACGGGAATCGAACCCGCGATCTTCGCCGTGACAGGGCGACGTGATAACCGCTACACTACGGGACCTTTGGGAGTTAACGGGATCGAACCGCTGACCCTCTG
>NZ_VMMK01000073.1:0-2509 GCF_013277255.1 Streptococcus sp. 2154 | reverse complement strand
TTATAATTCATCGGCTTTTACAAATACCTTTACATCGTTTTACTATATCTTACAATACCTTTTAAAATAGCTATATTTTGAGCTTTTAAATAAATGTTTTTACATCATTTTACAGAGATTTACGACACTTTTGCCCCTTTTTTGCCCCCTGTTTTTTTAAAAAACTTCATCAAAACTCTTGACTTTCTCGGTATGCCGTGATATAATATAATCAAGATAAGGAAAGGGGGTGATGAAATTGAACAAAGAAGATTGGCTTAGGTTACTTGAAAAGGCAATAGACAATATTCCTGAAACGGTAACTGCTATCGCAAGTCTAGTGACCGCAATAACGGTCGCAAGGCAAAACAAAAAGCGTAAACCGAAATCCCGTCAAAGAAAAAGGTAAACGCTAAGAGGTTGGGGCGAAAGCCCCTCACACCTCTATTTTATCAAATGAAAAGAGGAAATGCAATGGTCAGCGCAATAGCTATTTTTATAATTGCAATCAATGTATATATTTATCTAAAAAACAAAAAGGACAAATAAGATGAGAAAAGTTATTCAAGAATTGCTAGACAGTTCGATGTCTACATCTACTATTTCGCAAGGTGCTGGAGTTCCATGGACTACTGTTTCTGATCTCAGAAAAGGAAAAACAAGCATGGACAAAATGGCACTTCTCACAGCGGAAAAACTTTATGAATTTGCTACAACTGATAAGCAGTGATTTCGGTCACTGTTTTTTATTTTTAACAAAACACCGTTTTTGACAATGATACACCACGATTTCCTCTCCATATTCTTCACGTAAACGCTTTTTTGAACAATAGGATTGTGATTTTGCTTTCTAATCGTTCAAAATGCCTGTTTTTGCAAAATAGAAATATAAACTCTAATTTTGTTAACATCAACAAAATTGGCAACCAAGCGCTTTATAAAGCTATTTGTTGATGTCAACAAGTCAATTTTTTTCAGACAAACCATTTATTTTGCTACCGACATTAATGTCGGTTGGTTAGATGTTTTCTTGATTCAGACAAACAAAAAACCGCAAGCCTGAGCCTGCGGTTGGTGTAATCTATTTTGAAGCCTTTCTATTTAGTCGTAATCAAGCCGTCTGGCTCAACTGTGAACTCTGGTTTATCTGCCAATGTTCCGTCTGGTTTGAGGTAGTACCAGCCTGTTCCGTCCGCAGACTGGATAAAGGCGTTTGATACCATGGCACCTTCTTTACCGTCTAAGTAGTACCAAGTCTCCTTGTACTTGACCCATCCTGTCTTCATAGCGCCCTCTACGTCGAAATAATACCACTTCTCAGCGATTTTCTTCCAGCCTGTCGCCATTTCACCTGACTGGTCAAACCAGTACCAATTACCATCTGTGTGCTGCTTCCAGCGGTTCGCAAGCATGTAGCCTGAGCCGTCGAAGTAATACCAGGTTCCGTTGATTTTCTCAAACTTATCTTTTGAATAAGAGCCGTCTGAGTGTACATACCAATAGCCTGTATCGTTCTTCTTCCAACCTGTTTCAATTGTCAAGCCACTTTCAATATCCTGCTTGAACTGTTCACGGCTAATGCCCCATTTGGCTAGATATGGATACGGGTCAACGTGGTCTGAATGATTGTCTGGTTGGTTATTGGTACAGTATTCATGCGTTTTGATACCTTCCAAACTGCTTGTATCAAGCGTTTTCGGCAAACCTGCTTCATCTGCTAGATTGCGTAAGAGTTCGATATAGAGACGGTAGTCTGTCATGAACTCTTCTTTAGTTGAATGGCTTTCAATCAATTCAACTGCCGCATAGCTTTCCGCATTCCAACCACCACCAACATCCCACGATCCGTTGTTTACGGGTCCTACTTGCATGACACGGCCGTTACCAACGACATGAGAGAAGAAACCAAGCTCAGGGTTCTTTCTGTAGTGATAATCAGCTTCATTTTGCACGGTAGAATTACGGTTCCCCGTAGAGTGAGCGTGCACTTGTCGATATGGCGCATAGCCTACTTGTGGCAAGCCTGTACGTAGTCTGCTTGTATCGATATCCATCTCTACTCCCTCCAAGCGTCGTTCATCTGCTTCACTGCGGACTCCACAAAGGTATCCAAGTCCTTATCGGTCATGCTGATCTTATATTTGGTCAGCTCTGCCCGAATTTTAGTGCGAGCCTGTGCCAATTTTTCATCACCTTTATAACCTGTCTCTTGAGCCACCTGCTCAACGGCATGAACTGCGTTCTTGGCTAGGATTTCAGCGATGATTACCGCTTTCTCTCCGCCTTTACGCAAAAGATAGTCTTTCACCATTTTCACGATACTGCCTACTGCTACTGCTAAAAAGCCTGTCGCAAAAGCGATAATAAATTCATTAAATTGTGTCATGTGTTGTTTCCTTTCTATTCTCTATAAAACTTAACATTAACGCTACCTATATACTCCCTTAAGTTTGTACCAGTTAGATATATGACTCCTCGGTTATACATATCAGCCTGAGTTCTTATTAATTTGCTATTATTGAGTTGTACA
>NZ_VMMK01000072.1:745-2525 GCF_013277255.1 Streptococcus sp. 2154 | reverse complement strand
TTCCAGCTAAAAGCAAGGTTGAGCGTGAAGTTCTGCCTACAAGTGTTATCCGTTTTGAAAAAGATGAAACTAAAGACCGTAGTGAAAATCCTATTACAATTGACGGAGAGGACGGAACTGTAACCACGACAAGGACCTACGATGTTAATCCAGAGACTGGTAAGGTTAGCGAAAAGGTTACTGTAGACAGAAAAGAACCGACAGACACAGTTATCAGAGTTCCAGCTAAAGATAAGGTAGAAAAACGCATCGCCGAAAAAAGTACAAATATCCGTTATGAAAAAGATGAAAGTAAAGCTCGTAGTGAAAATCCTGTTACAATTGACGGAGAGGATGGCTATGTAACCACGACGACGACCTACGATGTTAATCCAGAGAATGGTAAGGTTACCGAAAAAGTTACTGTAGACAGAAAAGAAGCCACGGATACAGTTATCAAAGTTCCAGCCAAAAGCAAGGTTGAGCGTGAAGTTCTGCCTACAAGTGTCATCCGTTATGAAAAAGATGAAAGTAGAGACCGAGGAGCTTCTATTGAGATGGTTGACGGAGAAGATGGCTATGTAATCACGACAAGGACCTACGATGTTGATTCAGAGACTGGTAAGGTTAGCGAAAAGGTTACCGTAGAGAAAAAAGAAGCCACGGATACAGTTATCAAAGTTCCAGCCAAAAGCAAGGTTGAGCGTGAAGTTCTGCCTACAAGTGTTATCCGTTTTGAAAAAGATGAAACTAAAGACCGTAGTGAAAATCCTGTTACAATTGACGGAGAGGACGGAACTGTAACCACGACAACGACCTACGATGTTAATCCAGAGAATGGTCATGTTACCGAAAAGGTTACCGTAGAGAAAAAAGAAGCCACGGATACAGTTATCAAAGTTCCAGCCAAAAGCAAGGTTGAGCGTGAAGTTCTGCCTACAAGTGTTATCCGTTTTGAAAAAGATGAAAGTAAAGACCGAGGAGCTTCTATTGAGATGGTTGACGGAGAGGATGGCTATGTAACCACGACAAGAACCTACGATGTTAATCCAGAGACTGGTAAGGTTACCGAAAAGGTTACCGTAGAGAAAAAAGAAGCCACGGATACAGTTATTAAAGTTCCAGCTAAAAGTAAGGTTGAAGAAGTTCTTGTTCCATTTGCTACTAAATATGAAGCAGACAATGACCTTTCTGCAGGACAGGAGCAAGAGATTACTCTAGGAAAGAATGGGAAAACAGTTACAACGATAACTTATGATGTAGATGGAAAGAGTGGACAAGTAACTGAGAGTACTTTAAGTCAAAAAGAAGACTCTCAAACAAGAGTTGTTAAAAAAGGAACCAAGCCCCAAGTTCTTGTCCAAGAAATTCCAATTGAAACAGAATATCTCGATGACCCAACTCTTGATAAAGGTCAAGAAGTAGAAGAAGCAGGAGAAATTGGTGAAATTACGCTTACTACAATTTATACTGTAGATGAACGTGATGGAACAATTGAAGAAACTACTTCTCGTCAAATTACTAAAGAGATGGTAAAAAGACGTATAAGGAGAGGGACGAGAGAACCTGAAAAAGTTGTTGTTCCTGAGCAATCATCTATTCCTTCGTATCCTGTATCTGTTACATCTAACCAAGGAACAAACGCAGCAGTAGAATCAGCTAAACCAGTTGCTCCAACAACAGGTTGGAAACAAGAAAATGGTATGTGGTATTTTTATAATACTGATGGTTCCATGGCAACAGGTTGGGTACAAGTGAATGGTTCATGGTACTATCTCAACTCTAATGGTTCCATGGCAAC
>NZ_VMMK01000072.1:0-538 GCF_013277255.1 Streptococcus sp. 2154 | reverse complement strand
TCCATGGCAACAGGTTGGGAGCAAGTTGATGGTTCATGGTACTATCTCAACGATAATGGTTCTATGGAGATAGGTTGGCTACAAAATAATGGTTCATGGTACTACCTCAACAGCAACGGTTCTATGAAAGCCAATCAATGGTTCCAAGTTGGCAGTAAATGGTATTATGTAAATGCATCGGGTGAGCTAGCGATCAATACAAGTATAGATGGCTATAGAGTCAATGATAATGGTGAATGGGTGCGTTAACAGATTCCTCCCTGCGACACAATTGATAATAGTATGTCTGAATATATAATTATGTATAAAAAGCTATAGATAAGGTCATCTTATAGCGACTATAAAAAAGTGAACAAGCCTAGTCTTCTGTACATTAGAATTCAGGTTTGTTCACTTTTTGTTTGGGCTCTTTGTCAACTGTAGTGGGTTGAAGGTAAGCGCGTCATAACAAGGTATCTATCATTCATGGAAGACCTCCTGTATACTATTAGTAAAGTAAAACTATTGGAGGATATTTAAATGCCACAACCTATTGTTC
>NZ_VMMK01000071.1:0-11263 GCF_013277255.1 Streptococcus sp. 2154 | reverse complement strand
CGCCCCTATGCCTCTTGGGAGATTGAACCCTATTTCTCCAAACACCGCACCTATAAATGGCCGAAACGAGTACTTGTTAATGAGACTTTGTACGTCACTAAAACAGGTTGTCAATGGCGCATGCTCCCTCACGACTTTCCTCTTTACTTAACGGTATGGAGTTTCTTTCGTCGTTCTATGACGACAGGTTGGTTCCAGGTCAATGGCAGATGGTACTACGCGCTTATAGCTCAGGTGTCTTGGCAGTGAATACGACTGTAAATGGCTATTCTGTCAACTATAATGGCGAATGGGTTCAATAATGAAAGAAGCGATTGTGAATGGAAACAATCGCTTTTTTTGTGAAAATATAATAAAATAGATAGGAAAGAATTAATACTTGTATGAAAAATAAGACGTTTTTTCGTCTAGTAAAAGGAAAAAATGACAAAAAAAGTTGGTGTCGGTCAGGCACATAGTAAGATAATTTTAATAGGGGAACATGCGGTCGTTTACGGTTATCCTGCCATTTCCCTGCCTCTTTTGGAGGTGGAGGTGACCTGTAAGGTAGTTCCTGCAGAGAGTCCTTGGCGCCTTTATGAGGAGGATACCTTGTCCATGGCGGTTTATGCTTCACTGGAGTATTTGGATATCACAGAAGCCTGCATTCGTTGTGAGATTGACTCGGCTATCCCTGAGAAACGGGGGATGGGTTCGTCAGCGGCTATCAGCATAGCGGCCATTCGTGCGGTATTTGACTACTATCAGGCTGATCTGCCTCATGATGTACTAGAAATCTTGGTCAATCGAGCTGAAATGATTGCCCATATGAATCCTAGTGGTTTGGATGCTAAGACTTGTCTCAGTGACCAACCTATTCGCTTTATTAAGAATGTAGGATTTACAGAGCTTGAGATGAACTTATCCGCCTATTTGGTGATTGCCGATACAGGTGTTTATGGTCACACTCGTGAATCCATTCAAGTAGTTCAAAATAAGGGCAAGGATGCCCTACCATTTTTTCATGCCTTGGGAGAATTGACCCAGCAGGCAGAGGATGCGATTTCACAAAAAGATGCTGAAGAACTGGGACAAATCCTCAGTCAAGCGCATTTACATTTAAAAGAAATTGGGGTCAGTAGCCCTGAGGCAGACCATCTGGTTGAAACGGCTCTTAGCCATGGTGCTCTGGGTGCCAAGATGAGCGGTGGTGGGCTAGGAGGCTGTATTATAGCCTTGGCAGATAATTTGACACACGCACAAGAATTAGCAGAAAGATTAGAAGAGAAAGGAGCTGTTCAGACATGGATAGAGAGCCTGTAACAGTACGTTCCTACGCAAATATTGCTATTATCAAATATTGGGGAAAGAAAAAAGAAAAAGAGATGGTGCCTGCTACTAGCAGTATTTCTCTAACTTTGGAAAATATGTATACAGAGACGACCTTGTCGCCTTTACCAGCCAATGTAACAGCTGACGAATTTTACATCAATGGTCAGCTACAAAATGAGGTCGAGCATGCCAAGATGAGTAAGATTATTGACCGTTATCGTCCAGCTGGTGAGGGCCTTGTCCGTATCGATACTCAAAATAATATGCCTACGGCAGCGGGCCTGTCCTCAAGTTCTAGTGGTTTGTCCGCCCTGGTCAAGGCTTGTAATGCTTATTTCCAGCTTGGTTTGTCTCGGAGTCAGTTGGCACAGGAGGCTAAGTTTGCCTCAGGTTCTTCTTCTCGGAGTTTTTATGGACCACTAGGTGCCTGGGACAAGGATAGTGGGGGAATTTACCCTGTAGAGACAAACTTGAAACTAGCTATGATCATGTTGGTGCTAGAGGACAAGAAAAAACCAATCTCTAGCCGTGACGGGATGAAACTTTGTGTGGAGACTTCGACGACTTTTGACGACTGGGTTCGTCAGTCTGAGAAGGACTATCAGGATATGCTGATTTATCTCAAGGAAAATGACTTTGCCAAGATTGGAGAATTAACGGAGAAAAATGCTCTTGCTATGCACGCTACGACAAAAACAGCATCACCAGCCTTTTCTTATCTGACCGATTCATCTTATGAAGCGATGGACTTTGTTCGTCAACTTCGCGAGCAAGGAGAGGCCTGCTACTTTACTATGGATGCCGGTCCTAATGTCAAAGTTCTTTGTCAAGAGAAAGACTTGGAGCATTTATCAAAAATCTTCGGTCAACGTTACCGCTTGATTGTGTCAAAAACAAAGGATTTGAGTCAAGATGATTGCTGTTAAAACTTGTGGAAAGCTCTATTGGGCAGGTGAATATGCTATTTTAGAGCCCGGACAGTTGGCCTTGATAAAGGCCATTCCCATCTATATGAAGGGCGATATTGCTTTTTCTGACAGCTACCGTATTTATTCAGATCTGTTTGATTTCGCAGTAGATTTGGCGCCAAATTCTGACTACAGCTTGATTCAAGAAACGATTGCTTTAGTGGAAGATTTCCTGACTTATCGAGGTCAAACTTTAAGACATTTTTCTCTAGAAATTCGAGGAAAAATGGAACGGGAAGGGAAAAAGTTTGGTCTAGGTTCTAGCGGTAGCGTCGTTGTTTTGGTCATCAAGGCTCTGCTAGCTCTGTATAAGCTTTCGGTTGATCAGGAGCTCTTGTTCAAGCTGGCTAGCGCTGTCTTGCTCAAGCGCGGAGACAATGGGTCTATGGGGGACCTTGCCTGTATTGTGGCAGAGGATTTGGTTCTTTACCAGTCATTTGATCGCCAGCAGGTAGCAGCTTGGTTGAAAGAAGAAAATTTGGCGACTGTTTTAGAGCGTGATTGGGACTTTTCAATTTCACAAGTGAAACCAACTTTAGAATGTGATTTCCTAGTGGGATGGACCAAGGAAGTGGCTGTATCTAGTGATATGGTTCAACAAATCAAGCAAAATATCAATCAGAATTTTTTAAGTTCCTCAAAAGAAACAGTGGCTTCTCTGGTAGAAGCCTTGGAGCAGGGGAAATCCGAAAAAGTTATTGAGCAGGTGGAAACAGCCAGCAATCTCTTAGAAGGCTTGAGCGCAGATATTTATACGCCTTCGCTTAGACAGCTGAAAGAAGCCAGTCAAGATTTGCAAGCCGTTGCCAAAAGCAGTGGCGCTGGTGGTGGTGATTGTGGTATTGCCTTGAGTTTTGATGAGCAATCAACTGAAACCCTAAAAAACCGTTGGGCCGATCTGGGGATTGAGCTCTTATACCAAGAAAGGATAGGACATGACGACAAATCGTAAGGATGAGCACATCCGCTATGCCCTTGAGCAGAAAAGTTCCTATAATAGCTTTGATGAGGTGGAGCTGCTTCATTCTTCCTTGCCTCTTTACAATCTGGATGAAATCGATCTGTCGACAGAGTTTGCTGGTCGAAAGTGGGATTTTCCTTTTTATATCAATGCCATGACAGGTGGGAGTGAAAAAGGTAAAGAAATCAATCAAAAGTTGGCTCAAGTGGCAGAAGCCTGTGGTATTTTATTTGTAACGGGTTCTTATAGCGCAGCACTCAAAGATCCAGCAGATGACTCTTTTTCTGTCAAGTCTAGTCATCCCAATCTCCTCCTTGGAACCAATATTGGATTGGACAAGCCTGTCGAGTTAGGCCTTCAGACTGTAGAAGAGATGCATCCTCTTCTCCTGCAAGTGCATGTCAATGTCATGCAGGAATTGCTTATGCCTGAGGGAGAAAGGAAGTTCAGAAGCTGGCAATCGCATCTGGCAGACTATAGCCAGCAAATTCCTGTTCCTATTGTTCTCAAGGAAGTGGGCTTTGGAATGGATGCCAAGACCATCGAGAGAGCCTATGAACTGGGTGTTCGTACAGTGGATTTATCAGGTCGTGGTGGCACCAGCTTTGCCTATATCGAAAACCGTCGCAGTGGCCAGCGTGATTACCTCAATCAATGGGGACAGTCTACCGTGCAGACTCTACTCAACGCCCAAGAATGGAAAGACAAGGTCGAACTCTTGGTTAGTGGAGGCGTTCGGAATCCGCTGGATATGATTAAGTGTTTGGTCTTTGGTGCCAAAGCTGTAGGACTGTCACGAACAGTTCTGGAATTGGTTGAAACCTATTCAGTTGAAGAAGTGATTGGTATTGTTCAAGGCTGGAAAGACGATCTGCGTTTGATTATGTGTGCTCTTAATTGTGCCACCATAGCAGATTTGCAAAAAGTAGACTATCTTCTTTATGGAAAATTAAAAGAAGCAAAGGATCAGATGAAAAAGGCGTGACCACCGCCTTTTTTCCATCCTCAGACTGAGGTGACTTTTTTGAAGTGTGATAAAATAGAAAGGAGAGGATCAACCTATGAGAAAATTTAAAATCTTTTTATTTATCGAAGCCTGTCTTTTGACGGGAGCTCTGATTTTGATGGTTTCAGAGCATTTTTCACGTTTTCTGCTGATTTTATTCCTCTTTTTGCTTTTGATTCGCTATTACACTGGTAAAGAGGGCAATAATCTTCTTTTAGTGGTGGCAAGCATTCTCTTCTTTTTCATCGTCATGCTCAATCCTTTTGTGATTCTAGCTATTTTTGTTGCGGTCATCTACAGCCTCTTTCTTCTTTATCCGATGATGAACCAGGAAAAAGAGCAGACCAATTTGATTTTTGAAGAGGTGGTAACGGTTAAGAAGGAGAAAAATCGTTGGTTTGGAAATCTTCATCATTTTTCAAGCTACCAGACTTGCCAGTTTGATGATATCAATCTCTTTCGTCTCATGGGTAGGGACACTATTCATCTGGAGAGGGTTATCCTAACCAATCATGACAATGTCATTATCCTCAGAAAGATGATAGGCACGACCAAAATCATCGTACCTGTAGATGTGGAAGTCAGTCTCAGCGTTAATTGTCTCTATGGGGATTTGACTTTTTTCAATCAGCCCAAGCGAGCCCTCCGCAATGAACACTATCATCAAGAAACGAAAGACTATCTCAAGAGTAACAAGAGTGTCAAGATTTTCTTGACCACTATGATTGGGGATGTGGAGGTGGTCAGAGGATGAAAAAACAAGCTTATGTAATCATTGCCATCACCTCTGTCCTCTTTGTCTTTTTTTTCTCCCACAGCTTGCTGGAAATCCTTGACTTTGACTGGTCTATTTTCTTGCACGATGTCGAAAAAACAGAAAAATTTATCTTTTTATTGTTGGTATTCAGCATGTCCATGACCTTTCTCTTATCCCTGTTTTGGAGAGGTGTGGAAGAGCTTTCTCTAAGAAAAATGCAGGCTAATCTCAAGCGTTTGTTGGCAGGGAAAGAAGTGGTTCAGGTTGTAGATCCAGATTTGGATGCTAGTTTTAAGTCCTTATCTGGCAAACTTAACCTCTTGACAGAAGCGCTTCAAAAGGCTGAAAATCACAGCCTTGCTCAGGAAGAGGAAATCATCGAGAAGGAACGAAAGCGGATTGCTCGGGATTTGCACGATACAGTCAGTCAGGAGTTGTTTGCGGCTCACATGATTTTATCAGGCGTCAGTCAGCAGGCTTTGAAATTGGATAGAGAAAAGATGCAGATCCAGTTGCAGAGTGTCACAGCTATTTTAGAAACTGCCCAGAAGGACTTGAGAGTCTTGCTCCTGCACTTGCGACCAATTGAACTGGAGCAGAAGAGCTTGATAGAAGGGATTCAAATTCTCCTAAAAGAGCTTGAGGACAAGAGTGATCTCAAGGTTAGTCTCAAGCAGAATATGACGAAATTGCCCAAGAAGATTGAGGAGCATATCTTCCGCATTTTGCAGGAGTTGATTAGCAATACCCTCCGCCATGCCCAGGCCTCTTGTTTGGATGTCTATCTCTATCAGACAGACTTTGAATTGCAGCTGAAGGTGGTGGACAATGGGATTGGTTTCCAGTTAGGGAACTTAGACGACTTGAGTTATGGACTGCGAAATATCAAAGAGAGGGTTGAAGATATGGCTGGAACAGTTCAACTCTTGACAGCTCCCAAGCAAGGACTGGCAGTTGATATCCGTATTCCCCTGTTAGATAAGGAATGATAAAGGAGTAAAGATGAAAATTTTACTAGTAGATGACCATGAAATGGTCCGATTGGGCTTGAAAAGCTACTTTGATCTCCAAGATGATGTAGAAGTTGTGGGCGAGGCGGCAAACGGGTCTCAAGGTATTGACTTGGCCTTGAAATTGCGTCCGAATGTCATTGTCATGGATATTGTCATGCCTGAGATGAATGGAATTGACGCGACCTTGGCCATCCTTAAAGAATGGCCTGAAGCCAAGATTTTAATTGTGACTTCTTACTTGGACAATGAAAAAATCATGCCTGTCTTAGATGCAGGTGCTCGTGGCTATATGCTCAAGACTTCTAGTGCCGACGAACTGCTCCATGCTGTCCGTAAGGTGGCTGCTGGGGAGTTGGCCATTGAGCAAGAGGTCAGCAAAAAAGTCGAATACCACCGCAATCACATAGAACTACATGAGGACCTGACTGCGCGTGAGCGAGATGTTCTCCAACTCATCGCCAAGGGCTACGAAAATCAGCGTATCGCTGATGAACTTTTTATCTCTCTCAAGACGGTCAAGACCCATGTGTCCAATATCCTTGCCAAACTTGAAGTCAGCGATCGCACCCAGGCGGCTGTCTATGCCTTTCAGCACCATTTGGTGGGGCATGAAGAGTTTTAGATGAGTTTAGCAGATTTACTTGAGGAGCTAGAAGCAGCAAAAGACTCTAAAAAGCAAGACCCATGGAAGCCCATATGCGCCATCAATTTTCTTTTCTAGGTATTGCGGTGCCTGAAAGAAATAAACTCTATAAAAATATTTTCCAGAAGCGAAAAAACAAAGATTATCGATTGGGATTTTGCAGATACTTGCTGGGAAAAAGAATCTAGAGAATACCAGTATGTGGCTGCTAACTATTTGAAAGCAATGCAGTCTTATTTAAAGGACAGCGATTTGCCTAAGCTAGAGCAGTTGGTTGTTACCAAGTCTTGGTGGGATACGGTGGATATCCTAGATCGAGTAGTAGGGAGTTTGGTGTATGAGAAGCAGGAACTGGAAAAAATAATCCTCCAATGGAGCCTGTCAGACAATATCTGGTTGAGACGCGTCACTATTGACCACCAGTTATTAAGAAAAGAGAAGACCAATACTCAATTAATGGAAAAGATTCTCCTTCATAACTTGAACCAAACAGAATTTTTTACCAATAAAGCCATTGGCTGGACTCTGCGAGACTACTCCAAAACGAATCCAACTTGAGTAACATGCTTTATTGAGAAAAACAAGGAAAGAATGGCTGAACTTAGTATCAAAGAAGCAAGCAAGTACCTCTATCGTGATTGAAAAGCGCAGTCATTAATTGAAAAGTTTACCTGTTTATGTGATAATGGAGGGTATTTACAGAAGGTGATAGATTTCTTGATTCTATAGTAGATTGAGAAATTTAGAATAGTATGCTATAATCACATTAGGAGGATAAAAATAATGAAGAAAACGTTTTATAAAAAATTGGGTATTTCAATTATTGCGAGTACTTTATTGGCTAGCCAGTTGTCGACAGTATCTGCTTTGACTGTTATTTCTAGTACAGGTGAAGAATATGAGGTGAGTGAAACATTACAGGAAAGTCCAGAAACTAATAATTTTTCACTTCCTGAGATTTCGCCAACATATGGTTCATATTACCAAAATCAATCAGAAGTAATTATCGGTAATGATGATTTGGTTAAAATTGATAATACTCTACAATATCCGTATTCAACTTCAGCTATGGTTTTGTCTGAGTACAATGGTGTAGCCAATGGAACGAATATAGAAGGAAGAGGAAGCGCGAATTTTATTAAAGATAATGTTTTAATTACAGCAGCTCATAACTTCTACAGTCATAAATATGGAAAAGAAGCGGATGCTATTTATGTACTTCCAGCAGCTAGTCCAGATCAGGAACCATTTGGAAAAATCAAGGTTAAGGAAGTTCGTTATTTGAAAGAATTTAGAACTTTAAATTCTAGAGATGCATCGAAATATGACTTGGCTCTATTAATTCTAGAAGAGCCTGTTGGCGCAAAATTGGGAACACTGGGGCTTCCAAATAGTCAGAAAAATTTGGCTGGAACACCAGTGACGATTACAGGATATCCATCATATGATTTTGGAATTCATCAAATGTATACAGATAAAAAACAAGTTTTAAGTGATGATGGTACTTTTTTGAATTATCAAGTTGATACTTTGGGGGGATCAAGTGGATCTGCTGTTTATGATGCTAGTCACCGTGTAGTCGGAGTACATACTTTGGGAGATGAAGCTAACCAAGTTAATAGCGCAGTAAAATTAAATGAACAGAATTTATCATTTATTTATTCAGTACTTAAAGGATATTCTCTTGAAGGATGGAAAAAATTAAGTGGCAGTTGGTACTATTATAAACAACATGATAAACAAACGGGTTGGCAGAAAATAGATGATACTTGGTACTATCTAGATGCTTCTGGTAAGATGCTTACAGATTGGCAAAAAGTAAATGGAAAATGGTATTATTTGGGAACCTCTGGTTCAATGGCAACAGGTTGGAAAAATGTACGAGGCAAATGGTATTACTTAGATAATAAAAATGGTGATATGAAGACTGGTTGGTATAAAGATGGTTCAACATGGTACTATCTAGATCCTACTAATGGAGACATGAAAACAGGTTGGATAAAAGTAGGAGGAAACTGGTATTATCTTAACTCAAGTGGAGCTATGGTAACAGGTAGCCAAACTATCGATGGTAAAGTTTATAATTTTGCTTCATCTGGTGAGTGGATTTAATATTGGAGGACATATAAATGAAACTTTTGAAAAAAACTATGCAAGTTGGACTGACAGCATTTTTCTTTGGTTTGCTAGCTACAAATACTGTTTTTGCGGATACCACAGGTGGCCAATTTGTTGATAAGGATAATAGAAAATATTATGTAAAAGATGCTCATAAAGCAATCTATTGGCATAAAATAGACGGAAAAACTTACTATTTTGGTGATAAAGGAGAAATGGTAGTTGGATGGCAATACTTAGAAATTCCTGGAACAGGTTATCGTGATGATTTATTAGATAACCAACCAGTTAATGAAATCGGCCTTCAACACAAGTGGTACTATTTTGGACAAGATGGGGTACTACAAGAATTTGTTGGCTGGAAAGCATTAGAGATTAAAACAAAAGACAGTGTTGGAAAAGAGTACGGGGAAAAACGTGAAGATTCAGAAGATAAAGAAGAGAAGCGTTATTACACGAACTATTACTTTAATCAGAATCATTCTTTAGAGACAGGTTGGCTTTATGATCAGTCTAACTGGTATTATCTAGCTAAAACAGAAATTAATGGAGAAAACTATATTGGTGGTGAAAGACGTGCAGGTTGGATAAATGATGGTTCAGCTTGGTACTACCTTGATCCAACAACTGCTGCAATGCAAACAGGATGGCAATATCTAGGTAATAACTGGTACTATCTCCGTTCATCAGGTGCTATGGCAACTGGTTGGGTGAAAGATGGTTCAACTTGGTACTACCTAAATGCAAGTAATGGAGATATGAAGACAGGTTGGGCTTATGTTGGTAACAGTTGGTACTACCTTCGTTCATCAGGTGCAATGTCTACTGGTTGGGTGAAAGATGGTTCAACTTGGTACTACCTAAATGCAAGTAATGGAGATATGAAGACAGGCTGGTTCCAAGTCAATGGTAAATGGTACTATGCCTATGGTTCAGGTGCTTTAGCTGTTAATACCACAGTAGGTGGTTACTACTTAAACTATAATGGCGAATGGGTTAAGTAATGAAGGCTAATGGTAAACTGTGATGGATATTTAACTTTGTATAATAGGTGGATAAAAGTCTTTAAAATAGGAAAAAACGCATAATATTAGGTGAACTGCACCCCAAAAGTTAGACAGACAAAATCTAACTTTTGGGGTATTTTTATTATGAAATTAACTTATGATGATAAAGTTCAGATCTATGAACTTAGAAAACAAGGATATAGCTTAGAGAAGCTTTCAAATAAATTTGGGATAAACAATTCTAATATTAGGTACATGATTCAATTGATTGATCGTTACGGAATAGAGTTCGTCAAAAAAGGAAAAAATCGTTACTATTCTCCTGATTTAAAACAAGAAATGATTGATAAAGTCATACATGAAGGCTGGACTAAAGATAGAGTTTCTCTTGAATACGGCCTCCCAAGTCGTACGATACTTCTTAATTGGCTAGCACAATACAGGAAAAACGGGTATACTATTGTTGAGAAAACAAGAGGGAGAGTACCTAAAATGGGACGTAAGCCAAAAACGAGACCTGAAGAGAGGACAGAATTAGAACGTCTTCAAGCAGAAAATGAGTACCTGAGAGCGGAGAATGCCATCCTAAAAAAGTTAAGAGAACTCCGATTGAAGGAGGAAAAAGAGAAAGAAGAAAGACAGAAATTGTTCAAGAATTAATGACTGAGTTTTCGTTAGATCTTCTTTTAAAAGCCATTAAACTAGCTCGTTCGACCTACTACTATCACTTGAAACAGCTAGATAAACCAGATAAGGACCAAGAGCTTAAAGCTGAAATTCAATCCATCTTTATCGAACACAAGGGAAATTATGCTTATCGTCGGATTTATTTAGAACTAAGAAATCGTGGTTATCTAGTAAATCATAAAAGAGTTCAAGGCTTGATGAAAGTACTCAATTTACAAGCTAAAATGCGACAGAAACGAAAATATTCTTCTCATAAAGGAGACGTTGGTAAGAAAGCAGAGAATCTCATTCAACGTCAATTTGAAGGCTCTAAAACAATGGAAAAGTGCTACACAGATGTGACAGAATTTGCCATTCCAGCAAGTACTCAAAAGCTTTACTTATCACCAGTTTTAGATGGCTTTAATAGTGAAATTATCGCCTATAATCTTTCAACTTCACCCAACTTAGAACAAGTACAAACAATGTTGGAACAGGCATTCAAAGAGAAGCACTACGAGAATACGATTCTCCATAGTGACCAAGGCTGGCAATATCAACACGATTCTTATCATCGGTTCCTAGAGAGTAAGGGAATTCAAGCATCCATGTCACGCAAGGGCAACAGCCCAGACAACGGTAGGATGGAGTCCTTCTTTGGGATTCTGAAATCGGAAATGTTTTACGGTTATGAGAAGTCGTTTCAGTCGCTTAAGCAATTGGAACAAGCTATTGTAGACTATATTGATTACTACAACAACAAGAGAATTAAGGTAAAACTAAAAGGACTTAGCCCTGTGCAGTACAGAACAA
>NZ_VMMK01000070.1:0-2435 GCF_013277255.1 Streptococcus sp. 2154 | reverse complement strand
ATCTCGTTAAATCGGGATTTTACAAGTAGATTAAGCTCTTCAAGTTGTTCTTGTCTCCTTAAAATCAGCTTGCTTAACAAATCCAGCTCACTTGCAATTCTTTGTTGCTCTCTCAAATTTGTATATGAAACCATAATATTATCAAAATATTTTTTAGTTAAATGTTTCATTGTGGAACCATGAGTATGTTTTACAGCATCTTGCAAACCTTTTTCAACAACATATTTGAAATATGATTTATCTATCTCTATCTTATCAAAAACCACTTTAAAAATGTGCTGATTTAACACTGCGGATTTTCCACACCACTGAAAAACCCCTAATGTACCCGACCAAGAAATAAGAATATCACCATCTTCAACAATATATTTTTTATCAATCGTACCCGAATAATAATTTATCTCTTTTGAAGTTTTAGTCAGATTCTGTATTCTGATAATCTCTTTTCCTTCAGATGACCAATCTTGAGGTTTAAAAGCATAGCCATTGATAAAAGTAGCCACTCCCCCTAACTTCACTTTCTTCATGCAACTACCTCCTCGAAATATCGGGATTTGCTCTTAAGAGATGAATTTTTGGTGTGAATGCTTGACATTATTTTGATTGACCATGGCATAGGCCAGGGTTGTGTCAATCTTGCTATGACCTAGCAGTTTTTGGACTTGCTCGATAGGCATACCTTTATCAATTGCCTTAGTCGCTAAAGTTCTTCTGAACTTATGTGGGTGAACCTTTTGTATACCGAGTTTGTCTCCTAACTTTCTTAAGCGAATCTCTACACCAGCAATTCCAAGCCTCTGGACTTTTCCAACTAACGTTACAAAAAGAGCAGGGTGACTATCTTTTCTGTCGTTAAGATAGTTTCTTAAATGAATTTTCGTACGAGCGTCAAAATATACTGGTCTCTCCTTCTTTCCTTTACCAAAGACAACACACTCTCTATTTTCAAAATCAATATCTGAACGATTCAACTGTACAAGCTCCCCTACACGCATACCTGTCGATGCTAGTAGGTCTACTATTGCCAAATCTCTCAAATTTTCACAGTTATCGCGCATAATTTCCAAATGTTCATCTGTATAAGTTTCCTTCACATTTTGCTCAGTCTTAATTTTCTTTATCCGTCGAATGGGATTTTTAATGATATATTCCTCTTGCTCAAGCCAAGCAAAAAAAGAAGACAATATACGCCTAATATTGTCTAAATTTGCCTTACTACAATCCTTTTCAGACTGGTAATTTGCTAAATAACTCCTTAAATCATCTGTTGTGAGTTGTGTCACAGACTCCTTAATACCATTAAACAAGTTTTCAATCGTCCTCTGGTAATAACGAATTGTTTTTGAGCTACAGCCCTCTACCTGTTTGGCGGTAATAAAGAGTTTCAACAGGTTATTATTCGAATACTTCTGCTGCTTTTTTCCGTCTACTAGATGATGTTCTAAACTCTCTCTCAATGCTAGTAATTGTTCATTATTTAAAAGAGGTAACATTTCTTGCATGATAATTGTAACTTTTGATTCCATAATTTCTCACTTTCTTATTCATCAATAAAAAGAGACAATATCAGTTTCTGCATTACAGAATTCTAATATTGTCTGTTCATTTATTTTCTTATGCTCATTCAAATCCAGCATAGTAGGTTACTTTTTGACCTTTTCCCTAACAGAATGTTCAGAAACCCATTTGGAGTAGCTTGTCATTTTTTCATCAGTTAAAGATTCTACTGCGATGGTCACACACATTTTTACTGCTTCTTCTACCGTTACAGAAAAATGATAGCTATTTAATTGTAAAAATTTGACCAAAACGAAGAAAGCAGTTCTTTTATTAGCATTAGCAAAAACATGCTTCTTTATCAATTGGACAAATAGTATCGTTGCTTTATCAAAAATTGTTGGATAAAGAGGCTTCCCAAAGACAAATTGTTCTGGTAAGTTCACAATCATATTTAAGGCAGAAGGACTAACTGTTTGAATTTTCTCATTTGGAGAATACCGTTGAATTGCTAAAGCATTTATTTTTTCAATTTGCTTTTCTGTTAGATAGATTGTCATTTTTCCACCAAAGCTTTGAAAACATCGTCGTATTCGTCAAATATTTTATCTAAATTTAAGTCAAAGGCATCATCAGATACATAAGAAACCTGCTGATCCAATTCTTCAGGAGTAAAGATAATCTCACCACTTGGTAACAATTTAGCTTCGTATTTTACACCACTTGGAATATTAAATTCACTTGGAATCGTAATGGTGATTGAATTTCCTTGTTTTCTTGTTTTTACTACCATCTGACTTCCTCCTTTGTTGTATTATAACAAATCATTACCGTAATTACAATGGCAGAATATCAGCCAAAATACTCCTGCATCAGAGATTTCTTCAAAGTTTCAAGCTCTTCCAGAGATTTTTGGATTGCCAATTGTGATTTGTCGA